>NZ_JBFRFQ010000080.1:0-14297 GCF_052114905.1 Nocardia sp. 2TAF39 | reverse complement strand
CCCGCCCCCGCGGCTCAGCCCGATAGAACCGGCCCGTCACCCGCCCGAACAGATCATCCAGCCCAGCCACCCACGCAGCCAGATCCTCATCGATCGACACAACGAAACAGCTTACCGCCCAACATAACGAAGTGCGGCTGGAGTACTAGCCGTGCGGACATGTCTGTGGCAGTCAGCGAGGTGCTCCTCACCGAGAAATAGCAGTACTGGCTGATCTTCACGGCGCAGATCCCCTACACACGACGGAGCCACTGCCCGTCTCTCGGCCGATGCGAACGCGTCGGCCCGGGAAGCTCGGCGGCGAACGGTCCGACCTTGCGCAGGCTTCTGCGCAGGCTAGATTCACCGAGACCTAGCCGCTTCCCTGAAAAACGCTGTACCACATAGCGCTGGCTGAGGATGTCGGCGACCTGCCCCGTTCGGGCAGCTTCGCCCAGGTTGGAATCCGCCGATCCTTCGCTGGATCGCTCGGACCTGAATCGGCTGAGGACTCAAGGACAGCTCACCGAGTGCGCCTATCGGGAGCTGGCCCTCGGGTCGATCGGGGTAGGTGCATCGCGACCCGCACACCGGCAACCTCCTCATAGCGCCCGACGGTTCGACAGTTCTCGCCGACCTCGATAGCTCTGGAACGGGTCCGACCGCATGGGACCTGGCTGTAGTCGCTGTGGACAGCATCGGGTTCGGGGAGAATGGATTTCGTGATGCGTTCGTCGCCGCCTCATATGGTCAGGACGTGACCGATTCGCCCCGGTGGCCGGTGCTTCGGCGCATCGCTGTGGAGCACGCGCACCGACTGGCGACTTTGCGGTCCGGTTCAGAATTCCGCATCACTGACAGGTCGGATACGAGCACCCACGATCGCTGTGGCCGTCACAAGCGCTACTTCTGACCTGACTCGCCCCGATCAAACAGCGGCAGAGGCAACCCGCCGACTCGTCAGCCCGTGGCTGACACCTGCGTTCCGCGTAATTCGGAGGTTCTGGAGGTAACGGCTGGGCGTATCCGCTGGTCGGGCGAGTGCAGCGGGGAGGGACACTGATTTTCGCCTAGAGACGCGGTCTGGGTTGTTTTGGTGGATTGTTCTGCTGTTTTGTCGTATGGTCTGGAGTCGTGTACGTGAAGACGACCAAGCGGGACAACAAGTCCGGCACGGTCAGGTATCTGCATCTGGCGCACAACGTGTGGGATCCGGTGAAAGGGCGGGCGACACCGAGGGTGCTGTTCACATTCGGGCGGGAGGACGAACTCGACCGCGACGCGATCAAACGCCTGGTGGGGTCGTTGTCGCGGCTGCTGGATCCGGCCGATGCCCTGTCCGCGGCAGCGTCGGGAACCGAGTTGGCGTTCGTTTCCTCCAGAGCGTTCGGTGGGGCGTATGTGCTCGATCATCTATGGCGGTGGCTGGGCATAGATGCGATCGTGGGCCGGCTCGGGTCCCCGCGACGGGGCCCTCGGCGGGCCGTGACCGTCACTGAGCGGGTGCTGTTCGGGCTGGTCGCCAACCGCGCSCTATCCCCGTCGTCGAAACTGGCTGCGGCGGACTGGATCTGCGGTGACGTGCACATTCCCGGACTGGCCGAGACCACCGACGACTCGTGTTACCGGGCGATGGACTGGCTGCACGCGGTGACCGACGACCTGGAAAAGCAGGTGTTCGACCGGGTCGCGACCTTGCTTAATCTGGAAGTCGATCTGCTGTTCTTCGATACCACCTCAACGTATTTCGAGGTCGAAACCGCTGATGAGCCCATCCTCCGCGACGAACGCGGCAACCCTGCACCAGACACCAGCGGCAGCGGCAGCGGCAGCGGCAGCGGCAGCGGCAGCGGGGAGACGATGACGGGGTTTCGAACCTGGGGCAAGTCCAAGGACTCGCGAGATGACTTGCCGCAGATCGTGATCGGGATGGCAGTGACCCGTGACGGGATACCGGTGCGATGCTGGTGCTGGCCGGGTAACGCCTCTGATCAGGTGCTGATCCGGCAAGTCGAGGACGACATGCGGGACTGGACCCTGTCGAAGATCGTGTGGGTCACCGACCGCGGTTTCTCCTCGGCGGAAAACCGCCGCTACCTGCGCCAAGGCGACGACCATTACATCATCGGGGAGAAGCTGCGGTCGGGGTCGGCGGAGGTGAAAGCGGCGATGTCACGGCAAGGCCGCTACCTCGACATCGCAGACAGTATGCGCGTCAAGGAAGTCCGGGTCAGCGAATCGGAAAGGTTCGTGATCTGCTACAACCCCGATGCCGCCGAACGCGACCAGGCCACCCGCGAACAGCTCGTCGCCGCGTTGCGCGAGATGATCGACGGCAGCGACACGCTCTCGGAGTTCAAGCGTGGGGAGTTGCGCGGCAAGATCGCCGGCAAGCCGGGATTGAACCGGTTCCTGCGCGTCACCGCCGGCGGGAAGCTGCGTATCGACGCGGCGAAGATCAACGCCGAAGCCAACTTCGACGGAAAATACCTGCTGCGCTGCAGCGACCCGAACCTGTCGAGTGAAGACATCGCGGTGGGCTACAAGCAGCTTCTCGAGGTCGAGCGAGGCTGGCGCGACATGAAATCCGTCCTGGACCTGCGGCCGGTCTACCACCGGCTCGAAGAACGCATCCGCGCCCACGTCGTGCTCTGCTGGCTGGCGTTGCTGCTGGTACGGATCGCCGAAACCCGCAGCGGCGCAACCTGGAACACGCTGCGTCACGAACTCGACCGCATCCACGTCGGCACCTTCACCGGACCCACCGGCATCTTCCGCCGCACCACCGAACTCACCAAGTCCCAACGCGACCTGCTCGCCGCCCTCGAGGTCCCCGCACCCAAGCAAGTCATCGAACTCACCCCAACCCCCTGACCAGCACCGATACACGCGCCTAGAGACACGGTCACTCGGCGCATTCACCTATGTCCACGCACGTCAGGGGACAAATCGCGACTCCAGACGGACAGAATTACGCGGAACGCAGGTTAAAGTGTCCAGTTTCCTGAACACTCCGGTTGTGAGGCGTCTTTGGTCGTGGACATGGTGGTGTGGGCGTCGGAAGTGTCGGGTGTTGGCTCGGGTGAGCCGGGCGGCGTGGCGGTTGGAGCAGGCGAACGGGAACGGGTTTGGGCGTTGGCGGCGGCAAAGGCGCAGGGTGTGTCGATCAGGGAGATCGCCAATGCGGCGGGGCTGTCGTCCTCGTGGTCCATCGGCTCGTCGCCGATGCCGATATTTGACGCCCTCGATGCCGCGCTGGGAGTCCTGCGGGCGGCAGGCTGGCCCGCGCCGGAGGATCCCGACGTCGAGGATGGTGAGTTGGCGGGTCGTGCCGAAATCGCCGGTTCCTGTATCCAGCAGCGCATTTGAGGCCGCCCGTGGTGGATGCTTATGGGAGGGTGGTGAATGAGTCTGCGTAGGAGGTGTGGATGGCGGCGTGTACGGCGTCGATGCTCCATCGGTGGTGATCGGCGATCACTCGGTGGGCGAATCGGGTGATGGTGTGTGGGTTCCAGCCGGGGCATTGTGCTGGGAGGGCGTCGACGGCGTCGAGCAGGGCGATCAGGTCTGTGGTGCGCGGGTTGGGTGGGCGGGCGTCCAGCAGGGTGTGGTGTAGGGGTTGTCGTAATGCTGCTTTGCGGGGGTGGTCGAGGGTTGGCCATGACCGTAGGGGGATCAGGCCGAACAGCCGGGATGTCGTGGCGGCCACGCGTCCATCGGCGCACAGGCGGTGCAGCAGGATGCGATGCACTGGGCGTCGTAGGTGTTCGATCGCCTGTGTCGGTGTGCGCGGCCGGCGGCGCAGCAGGTCCGCGACGATGGCGCTCACCTCGTCGTGGTCGGCTGTGGTGAGTGTGGCGGTCAGGGTGAGGTGGCTTGGTTTCGGTGTCTGGCCGCGGTGGGTGAGCTGAAGCGGTGGCCGCGRGGATCCCGATGTGGTGCGGGTCAGATTCAACAGGACCGCTCCGGACAATACACAGGACATGCTGATGTGGTCGACGAGTGGATGTCCGGTTTGATCGTCGAGCAGTAGCCATAGCAGGTCTTCGGCGAGCAAAGTCATGGCCTGACGGTGCCCGAGCACCGCTGAGAGTTTGCTGAGAGCCCGCTGAGAGTCGGTGGGTGACGTGATGGTCGTGGGCAGATGATGGCTGTATGCGTTCTGTGTTGGCGTTCGCGTCTCCTGCCCGGTGGGGGCTGCGACTGCGCTCGGCTCTGTTGTCGGCGGCTGTGGTCGGGGTGGTGTTGACGTTCGGTGCTGTCGCGTTGTTGTGGATGGTTTACCAGTCGTTGCTGGACTCGGTCGACGTCGCGGCGGTGGGGCGTGCTGCCGACCTTGCCGCGCATCTGCGTGAGCGGTCGCCGGGCGAGGTCAGTGCAAGGCTGTTTGCCCCGAACAGTCCGGTGGAGATCGTTCAGGTGCTCGACTCGACTGGCGTGGTCGTGCGCGCGTCGGAGGGTGCTCCTGACCGGCCGCTGGTTCCGGTGCCGTCCTCGGGGCACGTGACAGGTTTGGCGATTGAGAGCGAGGACGATCTGCGGGTTACGATCCGGCCGGCCGACGGGCCAGCTGGTGACTTCCATGTTGTGGTCGCGGCCGCCGGTGAGCCGGTGGAGGACGTTGTGAAGAGGGTCGCGGTGGGGGTGGCCCTCGGTGGCCCGATCATCGTCGCCGTGGCTGCGGCGGCTACCTACGGTCTAGTCGGTTTATCGTTGTCCTCGGTCGAGGCGATCCGACGCCGTGTCGCCGCTATCGGGGCTGATCGTCTCGGCGAACGTGTCCCGATACCGGTCGCGCGTGACGAGATCGCGCGGCTGGCCGCCACCATGAACTCGATGCTGGACCGGGTGGAGGCTGGTTACCTGGCACAGCGCCGGTTCGTCGGTGATGCGTCACATGAATTGCGTAGCCCGCTGGCCTCGTTGATCGCTGGGCTGGAACTGGCACGCGACCATCCGGCAGAGTTCGATCGGCGACTGGTCACGGCGACTTTGCTGCCGGAAGCCGAGCGTATGCGGCTGCTCGTCGATGATTTGCTGGTTTTGGCCGCAGCCGACGAACACGGGCTGACCTTGCGGCGCATCGATGTCGACCTCGATGACCTCGCCGCGGAGGCCGCTGGCAGGCTGCGGGCTGAGGGTGGTCATCGTGTGGTCACCGACCTGCAACCAACCCGCGTGACGGGCGATCCGAAAGCGCTGGCGCGGGTAATCCGTAATCTCGTGGACAACGCTGCTATCCACGCTGCGTCGGTCGTGTCTGTTACCACGACACTCACCGCGGACCGTGCCCACCTCCTTGTCGAGGATGACGGGCCCGGAATCCCTGCGGCACAGCGAGTCCGAGTGTTCGACCGGTTCGTGCGATTGCAGGACGACCGTGCCCGCGATACCGGCGGTACCGGTTTGGGATTGGCTATCGTCGCCGAAATCGTGACCGCTCACCACGGCACGGTATCCATCGAAGATTCCCCACATGGCGGCGCCCGCCTCGTCGTCGATCTGCCCCTGAACCCGGCCACCGACCTCCGTGGAGCCGGCAGCGGGCCACGCGAGGGTCTCGTCAAACGGATCGGACCCTCGACATGGGAGAACAAGTGAGACTTCTGCTGGTCGAGGACGAGCCACGCCTGGCGGGGACGGTGCGGCGCGCGCTGGAATTGGAGGGATACGTCGTGCAGATCGCCGCGACCGGCCCGGACGGGTTGTGGTGGGCGACCGAAGACTGCTTCGACGTGATCGTGCTGGACATCATGCTGCCGGGGATGAGCGGGTATGAGGTGCTGCGCCGGATACGTGCACGGGATATGCACACGCCGGTGCTGATGCTGACTGCCAAGGACGGCGACCACGAGGAAGCCGATGCACTGGACCTCGGGGCCGACGACTATCTGACCAAGCCGTTCTCCACGGTCGTCCTGCGTGCCCGGTTACGTGCCCTGCTACGCAGGCAAACACCGCAGCAGGCGCCGGTGCTCACCGCGGGTGACCTGACGTTGGACCCGGCACGGCGATCGGTGCGTCGCGGCACAGTGGCGGTGGAGTTGACACCGCGTGAGTTTGCTCTGCTGCACTACCTGCTACGCCATAAGGGGACTGTGGTGAGCAAAACCGACATCCTGCGCAACGTGTGGGATGCCCACTTCGAGGGCCCGCCGAACGTGGTCGAGGTCTACGTGGGATACCTGCGCAAGAAGATCGACCTACCATTCGGACGAAACACCATCGAAACCCATCGCGGCGTCGGCTACCGGCTCTCCGACGAGAACTGATACCCGCAACCGGGCTGCACAATTGGCCATCCAATCATGATCCGCACGCCGAGGAGGTCCACCGCATGAATGATGCTCGTTTCCTCTCTCGCGGTAGCCGAGGAGATCTGCGCCGAAGCGATCGCTACCGATCTTGTCCGCAACGTCGTCCCGGTGACTGCCTCACCACGCTCCAGCCTCCACCGAACGCGCGTTGACAAGTCGAATACCAAGTGGCTGTGGCGGTCTCAGCGTTTTCTCAGCGGCAGCCAGCCACAGTGGTGCCCATCCACCACGAATGACCGTTCCCGCGTGTGAAAGAGGCCGCCATGCAGCCGACCGTTGCGCTGTTCCGTTGGCGACGTGTGCTTTTCGTATCGCGGCGATTGCTAGGAAAGGTTCGCATGCGTCTATGTCTGCTTGCACTGAATCCCACCGATTCGGTCTCCGAGGGATTTTTGCCCGCCGCTGCCCGGCTGGGTCTGGAGGTCATCGTCCTGACCGAGGAACCGGATCCGCATTGTCGACGACATCCCGATCTGCGGATTGTGGCGTGCCCGGTGCGTGACCATCGTGCGGTGATCGCCGCGCTCACCGACCTGCCACCTGCTGATGCGATTTTCACCAACAGCGACCATCTGCAAGCGTCTGCCGCCGGGGCTGCCGCGCATTTCGGTCTGCCGGGCAAGGATCGGCGCGTCGCCCGGCGAGTGAAGAACAAGGCGCTGATGCGTCGTCACCTGGCCGACGCCGGGCTCGACGCGGTCTGGTCGCGGGAATTGGCTGCGGACGAGGATCCCTCGGTTCTGGCCGATCTCGACGTGCCGTCACCGTGCGTGGTCAAGCCACGTGAGGGCGTCGCAAGCGAGAATGTAGTCCTGGTCACCCGGCCTGCGGATCTCATAATGTGCTGCAAGGAGATTCGGCACCAGCGCCCTGACGCGGCGCTGGTGGTGGAGGAGTACCTCGACGGTCCCCTGTACACGCTGGAGACGCTCGGTGACGGCGACCGCCGTACGGTTCTCGGCGGATTCGCCACAACGCTGTCGGCGCCACCGTATTTCGTCGAGTTGCGGCACACGTTCACACCCGCGCACCCGGAACCGATCGTCGCGCAGGTGCTGGCCCAGCTCGACGCGCTCGGTATTGGATTCGGTTCCTGTCACACAGAATTTGTGGTGCAACACGGACGTGCCCGGCTGATCGAAGTCAACTATCGAGCGATCGGGGATCAGTGTGATCTGGCGCTCGAACAGGTGCTGGGCATCCCACTGTTCGAGCGCATTCTACGTGTCCATCTGGGCGAAGCGCTGCCGGTGGACCTTGGCATCCGCCACGGCGGTGCGGCCCGTATCGATCACATCTGCGCGCCCGATGCAGGCAGGTTGATCGCGGTTCCCGACTCGAGCGACTCGATCGTCGAGGGAGTGTCGCTGAGTTACCGCAAGTTACGGGATATCGGTGCACGATGCGAGATTTCCCATACCAACCGGGATTACATCGGCGTGCTACGGACCGTGGGGTCCGACAGCGCTGCGGTCGATCGCGCGGCGGAGGAGTTTCTGGCCACACAGCGGTGGGAGGTTGTCCGATGATCGAGGCGCCCATCGGGCCGGCCGGCCTACATACCGCCGATCCCGACGTGTTCGAACAGCGGCTGGTGTCGCGGGTGCTGGCGACGCTGCTGCGCGAAGACGTGGTGGGCCTGCGCAGTCGCAGCACTCTCGTCGAGCGCCCGGATGGTCGCTGGCTGCGGTTGGCGGGTCCCGACGCGCTGTTGCTTGCGGTGACAGCCGACGGTTTTCTGTGTGCCGACATTCCCCGTGAGCCGCTGTTACTACGGGAATCCGACGGCCGGGAACTGCGCATCACCTCCGACATCATCTCTGCCCTGGCCGAATTCGCGCATCCGCTCGACCGGACCGGATTCGAAGCATTCGCTGCCGAATGTGACCGGACACTCGCGGCGATGCGGCTGCACACCGCAACCCACGACCAGTTCGCGAACGAACTCGTCTGGCGTTACGGCGACCGAATCGGCGACTGGACCGGTCTGGCGTCCAGCTTGGCGTTCGATGCGCTGGCTGCTCGGCACGACCACCCTGTCTATCCGACCTCGCGTGGTCGTAGCGGGCTCGACGAAACACAACTGCGGGCCTATGCGCCGGAGTTTCATCCCAGGTTCGCTCTACGTTGGCTGGCCGTGCCGAAAGCGGTGGTGACAACCGCAGGCGGGGCGGACTTCCTCCCGGACTATTGGCCGGTCCCGACGCAACTGGGTCTGCCGGAGCTCGCTGACAGCCATCTGATGCTGCCTGTGCACCCCACGACGACGGATGCGTCGTTGGAGGGTGCGCTGCGTGAACTCGGCCTGAATGACGAATGCGTATTCGCCGAGCAACCGTATCTCACGGTGATCCCGACCCTGTCGATGCGGACAGTCGCCGTCGCCGATAACCCGGCAGAGCATCTGAAACTACCGCTGGCCACCGCAACTCTGGGAGAGCGCAACGTGCGCACCATCAAGCCGCGCACCCTGACCGACGGCGCTATGGGACAACGGCTACTGGCCGCCGTGCTCGACCGCGAACCGCAGTTCGGTGACACGATCCTGCTCGCCGAGGAGAGCAGCTACGCCCATGCCGGACACGAGCTGCTCGCGGTGCTGCGCCGCCGCTACCCGGTGGGATTGGACGGTGCCGTCGTAGTGCCGATGGCAGCCCTGCTCGCCCCGACCCCCGACGATCGACTCGTGCTCGACCATCTGGCCGACCACTTCTACGGCGGTGCTCCGATCGACTTGTTCGACGCGTGGATCACGCTGCTGTTCGAGTGGCAGACCACGCTTTTCGGCTACGGTGTGGCGCTGGAATCACATCAGCAGAACACCTCACTCGTGCTCGACCACGACCGGGGCCGCTCCCGGCTGCGGATGTTGTTCAAGGACAACGACACCCCGCGCGTGCACACCACCCGGCTACGCGGCCGGCTCGGTGGCATACCTCTCGACTTCGCCGACCCACGCATAGCGGTCGAGGATGATCGTACGCTGACCGACCTGTTCACCACGATCACGCTGCACCTGTGTGCGGGTACATACGCCTTCGAACTGGCCCGGCTCGGGTACGCGTCGCAGGCGACGTTGCTGGGCATCGTCCGCGACAGACTCGAGCGGGCGATCGACAGGCTGGATGCCGTGACCGCGGCGCGGCTGCGCGCGGACGTGCTCGACGCGCCGCGATTGCCGGTAAAAGCGATGGTCAGCGCCGGAACACTGTTCGGCAAGGAACGCTGCGGTGCGTTCGACATCAACAAGCACTACACCGACGGTCCCAACTACCTGCGCACCGCAGGTGAGGTCATATGACCGCCATGCGCGCGGCACAGTCGGCCCCGGAAGCCCTATCCGCACCCGAGTTCGGCCGTCGCCACGTGTACGCGGTAGCGGGATGCTATTTCGTGGCCTCCTTCGCCGCCCTCGGACTGCCGCCGTACTTCGCCGAGATCCTGCCCGCACTGGGCGATCCCACCGGTCACTGGGCCGGGCTGCTCTACATTGCGCCCACCGTGTTCGGTGGGCTCGGCGCCCCGCTATGGGGGCGACTCGCCGACCGATACGGGCGAAAGCCACTGCTGTTGCGGGCGCAGCTCGGGCTGGCTGCCGCGTTCGTGCTGGCAGGATTGGCCGATTCGCTGCCGTTGTTCACCGCGGCGCTGGTGCTGCAAGGCGTGCTCGGCGGCACCTTCGCCGCCTCGAACGGCTATCTCGCCGCGGCGCTGCAGGGTCCGGCGCTGGCGAGGGCCCTGACTGCGCTGCAGGGCAGTGCTCGTGCGGCATTGGTGATCGCCCCGATCGCGGTCGGCGCACTATCTCAATGGTTGACGCCGCATCGCCAGTACATCGTGCTCGCGCTGTTGCCTTTGGGTGCGGCGCTGCTATTGGCGTGGCTGCCCGAGCCCCGGCCAGCTGATTACGGTGCAGCCCGCAGCAGCGCCGACCGTCCCGACACCACCACACCGGCCCCGGTACGTGCACTGTTCGCACTCGAGTTCGTGTTCGTGTTCACCACGGTCATCTCGTTCCCGTATCTCATCCCGTTCGTCGCCGATCGGTTCCCCGGTACCCCGGCGGTGGTTGTCGGCGTGCTGTTCGCGCTGCCGCACCTGGTGTATCTGCTGTCTTCGTTCGTGGTACATCGGATGTTCGCCACACTGTGGCGGCCGATCGTTCTCGGATTCTCTGTACTCGCAGTCGGTCTGGCGGCACACGCCGTCGTCGACTCGCTGGCCGGGCTCGTCGCAACCCGCCTGCTGTTGGGCGCCGGACTCACCCTGAGTCTGGTCGGCCGGAACATGTTGGCCGCAGGCTGCGCGGCAGGCCGGACCCCCGGCAGCATGTTCGGTTCGCTGGAGTTCTTCACCAAGGCCGGAGCCGTCGCTGCTGGGCTCGCGGCCACCGCTGTCAATTCCCACTTCGGTCCGGTCGCCCCGCTACTGTCGGGCGCCCTCGCCGCTGTCGTCTTTCTCGTCGTTGCTGTTGTGGTTCACCAATTTTCGCACCCGATGGAGTCCGCCCATGCCCGTGCCAGTCGCACCATTTCCCCCCGAAGCACCCGCCACCGCGGCCGCCCTGCCCGGCCCCGATGACGTCGTGGCGCACACCCTGCTCAACTGCATGCTCCGGGAGGTCTCCGGCCCCGAACAGCAAGCCGAGATTGCCGACGATCACCTTCTGCTACGACTGCCGAGGCGTGACGTGCTGCTACGAGTCCGGCTGCGACGGACCTCGCTGTTCGGCGCACACCGGTTCACCGGACCAGTCAGTGAGCGACGCGGCACACAATGGGTTGCGGTGAGCTGGCAGCAGCTCGCCGAACACGTCCAGGACGAGCTGACCCTCTCCACCGGAGTAAGCAATGAGGAATTCCTGAAGCAGGTCCGCTCCAGCCACAACACCATCGCCGTCACACTGGAATCCAGCACGGCACGCACGAGCGGATCCGCGCCGGACTATCTCGTATCCGAACAGGCCCTGCTGTTCGGTCACCGCTTCCATCCCACCCCGAAGGCCCGCAGCGGAGCACCGGAATCATGGATGCGCTACGCACCAGAGACCGCAGGTGCATTCGGCCTGCGACTACTGGCGGTGCGGTCTCACCTGATCGCCGAAGAGACCACGCACGACACCGCATGCGCACCCCTGGACTTGCTGCACGAGGACGTACCCGCCGGCTACCGGCTACTGCCCGCGCACCCGTGGCAATACGAAATGTTGCGTGACACACCGAACCTGCAAAACGCTATGGCGCGCGGCGACATCCTCGATCTCGGTGTCGGTGCCCGAACATTCGCGGCCACCGCCTCAGTGCGCACACTCTACGACGGCAACACGTTCCTGAAGTTCAGCCTCAACGTCCGCATCACCAACTGCCTACGCAAAAACGCCCGCTACGAACTGTCCGGAGCGGTGGCACTGACCCGCATCCTGCAACCGATCTTCGATGAACTGACGGGCCGCTTCCCCGGCAGCGTGATGTTGCGCGAACCCGGCTACCGCAGCCTCGCGCTACCGGGCGCGGACGGCGTCAGCGAGCGCAGCCTGCTCGAAGGATTCGGCGTAATCGTCCGCGAAGGACTCACCCAGCGGTTACGGCCCGGGGCGACACCACTGCTCGCCGCGGCCATCGCCGACGAGTACCCGACCAGCCCCGCGCAGATCTCCCGCCTGCTCCCCGATAACGAGCCCGACACCGCCATGCGTTGGTGGGCCGACTACCTCGCACTGCTCGTACCGCCGGTTCTCACCGCCTACTTCGACCACGGCGTCGTGCTGGAACCACACCTACAGAACGTGCTCGTCGGTGTCGACAACACGGGCATGCCGGTACAGGTGTTCTTCCGCGACCTCGAGGGCACGAAGCTGCTACCCGACCAGCACACCGAAGCGCTCGCACAGCTGCGCCCCGATGTCGCCGCTCCGATGACCTACACCCCGCACGCCGGCTGGAACCGGGTCTTGTACTGCCTCCTCGTCAACCATCTCGCGGAAATGGTTGCGGCGCTGGCAGATCTGCATCCGCGGCTGGAGCCCGCATTGTGGAAGCAGGTACACGCAGTGCTGTCCGAGTACGCGGCCGACCACGGCTGTCCACCCCGGCTTGCCGCGCTGCTGGCTGGAGTTCCCTTGCCCGCCAAGACCAATCTACTCACCCGATGGGAACGCAAACCCGACCGTGACTCCAGCTATACCCGGATACCGTCACCGCTCACACCCACCCACCCCCCTGTGTCGCATACACAGGACACTCGTCTCCACGAGGCGCTGAGATGAGCAGCCCGACCACACCGGTCCTACACCGGCTGCACACACTGCCCGCCACCGAGCTGCCCGCCTACCTCTACGATCTCGCGGCGCTACGGAAACACACTGCAGCTATCCGGTCAGTACTACCGGACACCGTCGAGCTGTACTACGCCGCCAAAGCCAACCCCGAACCGGAAATCCTCGCCGCGCTCGAGGGAATCGTGGACGGTTTCGAGGTGTCCTCCGGAGGTGAACTGGTACATGTCGCCAAAACGGTACCCAGCAAACCGCTCGCCTTCGGCGGGCCGGGCAAGACGTACCAGGAACTGGCTACCGCGCTCGATCACCAAGCGCATCGCATCCACGTGGAAAGCGAGACCGAGCTACGGATGCTGTCGGCCCTGGCCGCGGGCCGCGCAGAGAAACCAGCGGGTGTACTCCTGCGTGTCAATTTGCCGGTAACCGGTGCGACAGCGGCGAACAGTGCGCTGATGATGGGCGGACGACCGACACCGTTCGGGATGGATCCCAACCGGGCCTACACGCTGGCGGCGGATCTCGTCGCCGGGCGTTACCCGGGAGTGAGCTGGCGAGGAATACACGCCCACCTCGCCAGCGGCCTCGACGCCGCCGACCTGCTCACCCTCGCCGAGTCGATTGTCACGTGGTCACAGGCACTGACCCAACGATGCGGCGTCGAACCCAGCGAAGTGAACATCGGCGGCGGGATGAACGTCGACTACACCCCAGGAGCACCGCTGTTCGACTGGGCGGCCTACGGGAACGGGCTCGCCCGCATCACCGAGACGTGGCCGCGGCTACAGCTGCGCATCGAACCAGGACGTGCGGTGAGTGCCTACTGCGGCTGGTACGCCGCAGAGGTGTTGGACGTGAAACCCAGCCACGGCACAGAATTCGCCATCGTCCGTGGCGGCACACACCACCTACGCACACCCGCCGCCAAAGACCACGACCAGCCGTGCACGATAGTGCCCATCGACGCATGGCCGAACGAGTGGCCGCGCCCAGCAGCAACCGGTTCTCATATCACCATCACCGGCCAGCTGTGCACCCCGAAAGACGTTCTGGCACGTCATGTCCGGGCCAATGCTCTACGGGCAGGAGATCGGCTGCTGTTCGGCCTGGCGGGGGCCTACGCTTGGAACATCTCCCACCACGAGTTCCTCATGCATCCCGCACCGAACTTCCACTTCCTCGGCACCGACAACTATGGCCACAATCAGGGGTGCCGGTAACAACTGCCCCACGAAGACCCTCTAAAGTTCCCGCACACCGGACTTGATTTCGCCGGGACTGTAAATACAACGGCTCTGTCGCACTTTCGGTGGTGACTTGTTGATCTTGACGGCACGATGTTGCGTGTGCGAGGTGAATATTCCTGCTGCCGTGGTGTTTTCGGGGTTGTCGCCGCTGGGTGGTGGAGGATGTGGTCGACGAGGGTGAGCGGATCGTGGTGTGGGCGCGGACACCCGACGGCGCGGCTGTGTGTCCCGGCTGCGGGGCCGGGTCCGCACGAGTGCACGGCTATCACTGGCGGACGCTGACGGACGTGCCGTTGGACGGGCGGCCTGTGGTCATGCAGGTGCAGGTTCGCCGCCTAGATGAGTTATTCCAAGGGGTTGGCGTGTATGGCGGGCCGGTCGCCCGTGTTGGTGGGTGACGGGTTGGTTGTCTGAGTAGCTCGGCTCCTGTGACCACCTACGATTGCTGGTGTGGGGCCAGCCTGAACCTGGCCCCACATC
>NZ_JBFRFQ010000079.1:0-14826 GCF_052114905.1 Nocardia sp. 2TAF39 | reverse complement strand
GCCGCCGCCGTTGCCCCAGCCGCCGCCGTTGCCCCAGCCGCCGCCGTTGCCCCAGCCGCCGCCGTTGCCCCAGCCGCCGCCGTTGCCCCAGCCGCCGCCGTTGCCCCAGCCGCCGCCGTTGCCCCAGCCGCCGCCGTGACCCCCACCGGGTTTGTCGACGAGTTGGGTTGCAGACGTGGGCGTCGTTGCGTGCGCGGTAGGCGCTTGCGCCGCGGCTGCGACGACCGGAATCGCGGCAACTGCGGCTATACCGGCCGCGGCCGCCAACCGGGCGAACTTCGTGTGTGAATTCTTTCTCTCGATCATGATAGGGCTCCAGATGCTGTCCCGACCTGCTCGAATTGTACGCGGTTTCGCCGAGCTCTAGAAGTGGCCGCGTTGACTCATCTATAATTCCCGGCCACATTCCCCACCGTGCCCAATCCGAGGATGCCCGCGTACTCCGTGGCGGAGGGGAGCCCGGTGGCGAAGGGCGCAAGAGGGTTGCGACGAATGAGCGTTGACGGAGCGGACCCAAGGCCATGGCCAACTGGACTCAACCCAACGCCCTGGCCGAAAGCGCACTATCCGCCACAGCAACAGTCACACGGTCTTACGCTGTGGTCTTGCGCTGGAAAGACGCTCGGGCCCAGAGATATCCGACGACGGCGATGCCGACGCACCAGGCCACGGCGATGATGCCGTTATTGCCGATATTGCTGCCCATCAGCAGTCCCCGCACGGTTTCGGTGATCGGCGTGAACGGCTGGTACTCGGCGAACTGGCGGACACCGGTCGGCATGGAATCGGTCGGCACGAATCCGCTGCCGAGGAAGGGCAGCATGATGATGGGGGTCGGTGCGTTGCTCGCGGACTCCGGGTTGCTCGCCGACGCGCCGAATCCGACGGCCAGCCAGATCAACGCGAACGACAACAGAGCCAGCAGGCCGAGTACGGCGAGCCACTCGACCGCGTCGGCGGTCGGTCGGAATCCGACGGCGAACGCCACTGCGATCATGCACCCCACCCCCAGCATCGCCTGGATCAGCGAGCCGATGACGTGGCCCGTGAGCATCGACGTCTGGGATATCGCCATGGTGCGGAACCGGTTGACGATGCCCTTGGTCAGGTCGTTTGCGACGCCGACGGCTGTGGACGCCACCATCCACGCCGGGATCATGAGCAGCATTCCCGGGGCGAGGTAGTCGATGTACTTGCCGCCTTGTCCGCCCCCGACGCCTGCGTTCAGCGCGTGGCCGAAGAAGTAGTTGAAAATCAGCAGCAAGAGGATCGGCATGATGATGATCGAGAAGACCATCGCCGGATAGCGCCTGGCGTGCAACAGATTCCGCCGCAGCATCGTGAGTGAATCGTTCGAAGTGTAGGCCAAGGTGGTCATCGCAGTGCCGCTTCCGTTTCTTTGCCGGTGGTGTGACCAGTGAGTGCGAGAAAGACGTCATCGAGGTCGGGGGTGTGTACCGACAGGCCGGCGACGGGGATCCGGCCGTGGTCGAGTCGGTCGAGGACAGCGCGTAGTGAGCCGATGCCGCCGTCGCTGGGGACCTGCAGCGCCAGGTCATGGCCGTTGCGCAGCGCGCCGTCCAGGGTGTTCGCGGCCGCAGCGAGGCTGTCTGTGTCCGCGAACTGCAGGCGGATGTAGCCGCCGGGCACCAGGCGCTTGAGCTGGTCCGGGGTGCCCTCGGCGACGATCCGGCCGTGGTCGAGCACCGCGATCCGATCGGCGAGTTCGTCGGCCTCCTCCAGGTATTGGGTGGTGAGGAAAACCGTCATGCCCTCGGCGACCAAGCCGCGGATTATGTCCCAGACGGCGCGGCGGCTGCGCGGGTCCAGGCCGGTGGTCGGCTCGTCGAGGAAGATGATGCTCGGCTCGCCGAGGAGAGTCATCGCCAGGTCGAGTCGCCTGGTCATGCCGCCGGAGAAGGTTTGCGCCATCGTGCCGCGCGCGTCGACGAGGTCGAGTTTCTCTAGCAGTTCGCCTGCGCGACGCTTGCTCTCGCGCCGGTCCAGGTGGTGCAGGTCGCCCATGAACAGAAGGTTCTCCTCGGCCGTCATGAGCTCGTCGACCGCGGAGAACTGGCCGGTGACGCCGATCGTGGCGCGCACGGCTTCCGACTCGCGCGTCACGTCGTGACCGGCCACGTTCAGTTGGCCGTCGTCGGCGGGGATGAGGGTGGACAGGATCTGCACAGTGGTCGTCTTGCCTGCGCCGTTCGGGCCGAGCAGCGAGAAGATGCTTCCCGCCGGGATGGTGAGATCGATGCCGTCCAGAACTGTCTTGTCGCCGTACGACTTTCGCAGTCCGCGGACGTCGATCGCGGTGGTGGACATGGTTGTTTCCTAAGTTTGTAGGTGTCTGGGGTTGGTGCCCTGGATGCCCAGGGCGGTGGGGTGTAGCTGATGACTGTTTGTCCTTCGTATGTGCCGTGGTCGTCAGGCCGAGCGGCGGACGGTGATGTCGCCGGCGGACGTGCGCGCCCGCACCTCGGCCTTCTCGTCGGACGGTTGGGGGCCCTGGACGGTGTCGAGCTCGTTGCGCACCGAGCCGAACTTGGTGTGCAGGTCGAGCAGGGCCGCGGTGCCGGGGCGGATACCGACCTCCACTCGGCCGACGGCGGTCTGCACAGAGACCGATCCTCGGGCGACTTCGCCGATGCGGATGGATCCGGCCGCGGTCTTGGCGGTGACGCCGGATTCCGTGGTTCCGACGGTGATGTCGCCGTTGGCCGACTTGACCCGCAGATCACCGGTGACTTCGTCGATCCGGGTGGCGCCGTTGGAATTGTTGATCTCGGCGGGCCCGTCGACGCGGCGGATACGCACCTCCCCGGAGCCGGTGCCGACCTCGACCCGACCGCGGGCATGCTCCACGGAGATTGCGCCCATGGCGGTGGACAATTCCAGCGCGCCCGCCGTGTCGACCTGGATATCGCCGAGGGAGCTCTTCATCCTGCAGTCGCCGAGACGGCCTTCGGTGTAGATCACGCCCATTTCCGTGTCGGCCTGGAGCCGTGAGCCGCTCGGCACCTCGATCACGACCTCGACCGTGCCGTACTTGTTGCCGCCGAGGATGATCGCCTGCTTCCACAGCGGCGGGCGTGGCGCCTTCACTCGCAGGACTCCGCCGGAGTAGTCCACTCGGGTCTGCTCGGCCGCCTCGACGTCGAGGCGGTTCTGGCTGGCCGGGTGAACGTCGACCACGGTGTTGGCGCGTTCGCTCGCGACGATTCTGATGTTGCCCACGTAGGCATCGACGACGACGGAAATGGCTTCGGGAGTGTCGAATTCAGGCATGGCTGTGCCCTCTCTTTGTTGATGTGGTGCAGAATCCCCGGTTGGGGTGTAGGTGTGAAAGTCGTTGACTGCGGCGCTATGTCAGCGCGCCCAGCCCGTGAAGGTCTGTCCGCCCGCGGTGGTGCGGGACCCTCGGCTCGCGACGGGCGGAACAGGCCGCGGCTCCAGTGCCGCCGCTGCCGCCCGGACCAGCCAGGCGTTGACTGAAAGTCCCTCCCGGCCTGCCGCCTCCTCGACCCGCTGCTTGAGCTGATCGGGGAGCCGGACGTTGATCCGCGAGGTGCCACCGCTGTCGTCGAGTGGTGCCACTGATGGCACCACCGGTGCCAATGTGGCATCTTCCTCCCAGTGCTGGTCCGTGGGAGGCGCCGTCACGACGAAGGTCGGATCCACGCCCCGCAGCCGCACCTCGACCGAGCCGGGCGCTAGGTCGCGGGTGATCTCGTCGGCGGCGTCGGACAACGCGTTGAGCAGGGCGAGCCGCGCCGCCGAGTTGAGTGTCGAAGTAAGCCGTTCTGCCAGCTCACGTGCCTCGTCACCGCCCGCATCCGCAGCGACGACCAGCTCGTACCGGAGGCTTTCGAGATAGGGCCTGAGATCCATGTGAGCCAGTATGGCATCATTATGGCTCAATATCAACACCGATCTGGCTCACCCGCCTCGGCAGGCGGTTGGTCACCGGGGTGGATAAACGTTGAAACAGGGCCAGCGGGCACTCTGACGACGTAGTCTGATCATCGGAAGAACGATGATGACACCAACGCTCGATGACCCCCACACTGTCTCGACCAGGCACTGGCACCGGCTCGATGACGGCAGGTTGCAGTGCGACGTGTGTCCGCGTGCCTGCAAGTTGCGCGAGGGGCAGCGGGGGCTGTGTTTCGTCCGTGCCCGGGTGGAAGAACAGATCGTGCTCACCACCTACGGCCGCTCCAGCGGGTTCTGCGTCGATCCGGTCGAGAAGAACCGCTCAATCATTTCCTGCCCGGCTCGGCGGTGTTGTCGTTCGGGACAGCAGGTTGCAACTTGGCGTGCAAGTTCTGCCAGAATTGGGATATCTGCAAGTCGCGCGAGATCGACACTTTGTCCGGCCGCGCCGAGCCCGATGAGTTAGCAACCGCCGCCGAGAGTCTGGGCTGCCGCGGTGTCGCATTCACCTACAACGATCCGACCATCTTCTTCGAGTACGCCGCCGACATCGCCGACGCCTGCCGCGCCCGTGGCGTCAAAGCGATCGCGGTGACCGCGGGCTACATGTGTCCCGCGCCGCGCGCCGAGTTCTACTCCCACATCGATGCGGCCAACGTCGACTTGAAGGCGTTCACCGAGGACTTCTACCACCGCGTGTGCGTCGGGCACCTCGACGACGTGCTGGACACGCTGCGGTACCTGCGGTACGAGACCGAGGTGTGGTTCGAGATCACGACGCTGCTCATCCCTGGGCGCAACGACAGCGATGCCGAGATCGCCACCGAGTGTGCGTGGATTCGCGACGAGCTCGGCGACGACGTGCCGCTGCATTTCACCGCGTTCCACCCGGACTACAAGATGCGCGATATCCCGCCGACGCCGGCCGCGACGCTCACCCGGGCGCGTCACATCGCGCTCTCCGAAGGCCTACGTTTCGTTTACACCGGCAACGTGCACGACATCGACGGCGGCACCACTGTTTGCCCATCCTGCGGCGCAGCCGTTGTGACACGGGACTGGTACGTGATCCGCCGGTACGCACTCACCGACGACGGTTACTGCACGAGGTGTGGTACGCAGATACCCGGCGTCTACGACGGGCCGGTGGGGCGGTGGGGGAGCCAGCGATTGCCGGTGCTCATCGCGTGACGTCGCCCGAGCGGGCCCGCACGGGCAACGGCGTCCGCCACCAGAGTCTGCTCGCCCGCACCGGCCAGGATTGATTCAGCGCCATGGTCGCCGTGCTTGCCCGTTATCCACCCGATATTCCTCGCCGACCCGGGAGTGTCCGCTGGTACAGGCAATATCGGTGGCACGCGACAGGATGTGGTCGAGCCGCAGGGTTCGGGTCGGTTTCGGCGCTGCCATGGTGGTGCTTCAGCTCAGTCGGGCAGTGTTACGCCACGGGTTTCGGGTGCGGCGCGGACCAGGCCGATGCCCAGCACGAATACCAGCGCGGTTGCGCTCAAAGGAATGGTGAGAGATCCGGTTTCGTGGATGCCGTAGCCGATGAGGAACGTGCCGGCGGCGGCGAACCAGCGAGAGAACGTGGTGGTGAAGGCGAATGCGGTGGCGCGCATCCGAGTGGGGTATTGCTCGGGCAGCCAGATGGTGAAGACCGCGAAGTTCGCTCCGCCCAGGCCGAGGATCGGCAGGAACACGAAGATCAGTGGGATCGAGTGGAGCGGGTAGGCGATGGCATACGCGCCGACAGCGCCGATGATCATCAGGACGTACAGTCCGGCCAGGGTGGCCCGGCGGCCGTACCGATTGGCGATGCCGGGGACGAGGAAGCAGCCGAGAATGGTGAACGCGGCGACGGTCATGGAGGACACGCCGGCGAGGCGGACGGTGGCCTCTTTGGTCCATCCGGCGTGCTGGGCGAGCTCGGTTACGGCGGTGGGCACGTAGGTGGATCCGGCCCAAAGCCCGATGACGCAGACCACCAGCAGAGACAGGTTGCCGAGGGTGCGTGCCCGATACGGGGGAGTGAGGACCTCGATGACCGGCTGCCAGAACGATCGGCGGGTGTTCTCGGTCGATTCCTGTTGCCAGCGTTCAGGTTCCGGGGTCGTTTTGCGGATGAGGAATACCGCCAGCGCAGGTAGCCCGCCGATGAGGAACATGCCGCGCCAGCCGAGCTCCGGCCCGGCTACCAGGTACAGCGTCGATACCGCGAGCACACCGACATAGGCGGCCGAATGCATGGCGCCGCCGAAGCGGGCACGCACGCGTTCGGGGAGCACCTCGGCCAGCAGGGTTCCGGCCATGGCCCATTCGCCGCCGACGCCGATGGCGGCCAGGAAGCGGAAGGCGTTCCATTCCCACAAGTTGGTGGCGAGGCCTGCCAGTGCGGTGAATACGCCGTAGATCAGGATGGACAGCGTCATCGCGGGTTTGCGGCCGAAGCGGTCGGCGATCGGGCCCCAGATTGCCGAGCAACCCCAGCCGAGGAGGAACAGGGCGGCGCTGATCTGGCCGTACCAGCCGATGTTGGCGGCCGTGGGTTCGATGCCGGCGCGTGGCAGCAGGGCGGTCATGGTCGGGGCGAGGACGAGTCCGAAGACGGTCCAGTTGAATCCGTCCATGGCCCAGCCGCCGAAAGAGCCCCAGAAGGCGCGGCGCTGGGTGGAGGTGAGCCGGACGGGGTGGTCGGCGGTGGTGGTCGCCTGTGTGGGATCGTCGTCGATCTGCACTGTGTTCTCGATTCGCAGGTGGAACTGGAGATAGCCCTGGGGCGCAGGGACATTCGGTAAGCTGCCGGGTCAGCTCGCGGTGTCGATCCGGACCGGAAACTCGCCGAGCCGATAGCGCATCGCGTCATCATCGGCGGCGGGGCCGGTGGGCTGCTCGCGCAGGTTGTCGCGGAGCGGGGCGAGCACGTTGTCGATCGCCCATTTGGCCGCGCGCACCGCAGCGGGCGGATTGGCAGCGATGGCGGAGACGATGTCGGCGGTGGCGCTGTCGAGGCGGTCGATGGGAACGGCGAGGGTCGCCAGTCCTGCCGTAACGGTCCGCGTGCCATCGACGACATCGAGCAGTTCACCGACCGACGTGCCCGCGAGCAGGCACAGCGCCAGCGCTGCTACGCCATCGATAATCATTGTCTTCTCCTGACTGAGAGGGCTCGGGCCGGCCGGTCCGATTGCCCTCGGATCACGCACCCACGCCGGCGAACAGGTCGGCGTAGCGCTTGCGCAGTTCGGCTTTCTGCACCTTGCCCATGACGTTGCGGGGCAGCGCCTCGACGACGCGCACCGCACGTGGCTGTTTGAACCGGGCGAGGTCGCTGGCGATGAAGTCCAGCAGCTCCCCGGCTCGCGGGTGCTGTCCCGGCGCCGCGACGACAACGGCCACAACTGTCTCGCCGAAGTCCGGATGCGGGACCCCGATCACGGCGGACTCGAGCACCGCGGGATGCGCGTCGAGCAGATCCTCGATTTCCTTGGGATAGATGTTGTAGCCCCCGGAAATGACGAGGTCCTTGTCCCGGCCGACGATGGACAGGTAGCCGTCCGCATCGATGCGGCCCAGGTCGCCGGTGATGAAGTAGGCGTCCGCACGAAATTCCGCGGCAGTCTTCTCGGGCAGCTGCCAATAGCCGGCGAAGACATTGGGGCCGCGGACTTCGACGACGCCCACCTCGCCGTCGGGCAGTGCGCGTCCGGTCTCACGGTCGACCACCCGAATCTCGATGCCGGGCAACGGCTTCCCTACGGTTCCGGGCTTGCGCGGGCCACCCTCGTATGGATTGGTGGTGTTCATGCCGGTCTCCGTCATCCCGTAACGTTCCAGAATGGCGTGACCGGTACGGGCTTCGAAGGCTGCGTGGTCGCTGGCCGGCAGCGGAGCCGATCCGGAGACGAACAGCCGCATCGAGGCGCAGGTCTCCGGGGTGAGGCGGTCACTTTTCAACAGGCGGGTGTAGAAGGTGGGCACGCCCATGAGGACGGTGGCCCGGGGGAGCAGGTCGATGATTGTCTCGGCGTCGAATTTGGGCAGGTAGTACATGGAAGCGCCAGCCGCCAGGGTCATGTTCGCCGCGACGAAGAGCCCGTGGATGTGGAAGATCGGAAGCGCGTGGATCAGCCGGTCCTCGGCGGTGAACCGCCAGGTTTCCAGCAGCGCCCGGCAGTTGGATGCGAGGTTGCCGTGGGTGAGCACCGCACCTTTGGAGCGGCCGGTGGTGCCTGAGGTATAGAGGATCGCCGCCGGGTCTTCGGCCGACGCAGCGTAGACCTCCTCATGGCGGCCGTCGCCGTCGAGGAGGGTGCCGTCGCCCGACACTCCGAGGGTCTCGATAACAAGGCCTTCCCCGTCGCGGTGGGCGTGGTCGGCCCGGCGATCCGGAGAGCAGACGAGCACGCGCGGCTGTGCGTCGCCGATGAAGTAGTCCATCTCCGCACCGGTGTAGGCGGTGTTGAACGGCAGGAAGACACCGCCGATCTGCAAGGTCGCCAGGTACAGTGCGATGGCCTCCGGGGATTTCCCGACCTGCATGGCAACCCGGTCACCAGGGGTGACACCGTCGGCGACAAGGCGGGCGGCGATCCGGCTCGCGGTCTGCGCCGTCTCACGGTAGGTGATCCGGTGCCCGTCGGGCAGCTCGAACAGCGTCTTGTCCGGATGCCGTTCCGCCTGCTCGGCGAAGGACCGGTAGATCGTCGTGAACGGCGCCATCGGGAGTGTTCCTCTCTCGTCGTCTGAGGTGGTGGACATGTCGCGAATGCGGGACCCCGCCGGGACCTTCGGCAGGACGTCCCGCAGCGGGCCGCCGAGCGCCACGGTGCGGCGCCGGACGAAGTCCTCATGCTGATGCTCCAGCGTCTCCGGCTGGTAGCGGTAGTTGACCATCGCGCCATAGGACTGCCGCCAGGCCTCCGGTGCGGTGTTCGCCGGCCAGTTCAGCCGCCAGATGGTGGCCCCATTGCCCAGATGGAAACGCGCGACCGGGTCGAGCGGGCGACCGTCGGCACGCCGCTCGACCGCGAGGTAACGGGCCAGGGCGTGGAAGAGCCGGGGACGGATCCGCTCGACATCCGCTGAATCGAAGTCCGCCACCCCCGCCGCTGCCAATTCCCGGGCGAGCAGCGACAGCTCGGCATCCTGCTCGGCCTGCTCGCCGAGCCAATGCCGGAATCCTGGAATCGGCGAGAGTGTGACGAACTGGGTGAGGTGCGGTAGTTGCTCGCCGACCTGCTCGATGACCTGTTTGATGAGGAAACTGCCGAATGAGACTCCGGCCAGCCCGTCCAGCGCGTTGTTGATCGAATAGAGCGCTGCCGTATCCGCTTCCGCAGGGCGCAACGCCGGGCCGGGCTCCAGCAGCGGGGCGATGGTCCCGGGCATGCCACGCACCAGGGCGACCTCCACGAAAATGAGCGGCACATTCCCGGTGGCCGGGTGAAAGAAGGCGTACATACGGCGGTCCTCGGGCCGCAGTCGACGGCCGAGCTCGGCTCTGCTCGCCATCGGGTGCACCTTCTCGTAGCGCAGCAGATGCCGGTGCAGCTCCTCAGGCGAATCCCAGGTGACCTCGGCCATGCGGAGGAAACCACGGTTGAACCACGACGTGAGCAGGTGGTGGAAGTCGTGGTCGAGGGGCTGCAACTCCGGGTGACGGCGGATCAGTCGACGTAGGTCCGCGCGCATCTCGACCAGAGTGAGAGTGGCGTCGGGTGCGTGGTTCATCCGGCGCAGGAGCTGCTGCCGGGCCGGCTCGACCACGTCGAAGAGTCGAACCAGCTCCTGCGCTCCCTGGGATCCCGCGTTCCTGGCTGCCTCCCACCGCCGGAAGGCAGCACGGACCTGAGCGGCATCGACATCGTAGGTCGTGGTGACATGGGTGAAGAAGGCGAGCTTGCCGACATCCTCGAGCTCGTTGTAGGCGGCCAAAGCATATGTCGCGACCGCGCGCATCGACGCTTCGCCCACGTCGCTCATCAAGACTTCGCAGGCGGTGAGCAGCCGGTCGAGCGGGGATGCGTGCGGCCCTCCAGCCGCCGGTTCGCCGCCGTGCCGACCCCCTAGCGCCCGGAACAGGTCGGTCAACAACCAGCCGTCTCGACGTCCCATCTCGGGCTCCTTCCGCACGCCTCCACATATTCGTATGCATCAGAGGGCGTGATGTATATAACAGGCACGATAGAGTATATGAGTGACGCGCGCCACCCTGGATGGTCGGATAATCTGCACTCGGAGGTGCACATGGCTCAGGTCCCCGAATCCCAGCGCGTACGAGATGCGCTCGAGAACGCCGTCGTCGACGGGCACTATCGGCCCGGGGAACGCCTGGACCCGGCACGGCTCGAGCAGGAGTTCGGTTGCTCCCGCACACCGGTCCGCGAAGCTCTCCAAGCCCTCGAACGGTCCGGACTGGTACAGATCCGTCCCAAGCAGGGCACATACGTCACCGAGCTGAGCATCACCGAGCTGGCCGAACGCTTCGAAGTCATGGCCGAACTCGAGGGTATGGCCGCACGGCTATCCGCCCGCCGCATCGAGAAAGAGTCGCTGGACGAGCTCGAACGCACCTTGCGGGAATGCGAAGACCATGCGACGACCGGCGACGCCGACAGCTACTACTATGCCAATGCCGCGTTCCACGGCGTCGTCTACGACTCCTGCGGCAACGAATATCTACGGCAGCAGGCCCATTCGCTCAAACGAGCCCTGCAGCCGTACCGGCGGCTGCAGCTGCGGGTGCCGGATCGCATGCGACGTTCCATGGCCGAACATCGTGAGATCGCGGACGCCATCGCCGCCGGCGACGCCGAGACCGCGGAGAACGCTGCCCGCGACCACGTGCTCGTTCAGGTCAAGGAGTTCAGCCAGCTGGTACGGACGTGGCGACAACTCAGCGGGCCGGAACGCAACGGGCGGTGAGTCGAATCGGCATCCGCCCAAGTGATTCCACCACCGGGCTCGGGACATCGAAGTCCAGGAGATGAGGGCCCGCTTCGGGGCGCCACATCGTTCCAGCTCTCGCTCGATGAGCGGATCCGACCATGGCGTGAATCAGGAAGACCAGCGTCGATCAACTGAGGAGAAGCCTTGAAGTAGGTGCTTGCCCACTGTTTTCAGATCGCGGCGGCGAGTCGGGTGCCTTGGTCGATGGCGCGTTTGGCGTCGATTCCGGCGGATTCGTCGGCGCCGCCTATGAGATGCACACGCATGCCGAGGGTTTCGAGCGGATCTTTCAGGTCTCGGACGGATTCTTGTCCGGCGCATACGATCACGTTGTCGACATCTACCACGCGCCGGCCTTCCCGGCTCTTGTCGAAGCTGATGTGCAGCCCGCGATCGTCGATCCGCTCGTAGTTGACCCGGCCGATCTGCTCGACTCCCTTCGCTTCGAGAGCGGCGCGATGGATCCATCCGGTCGAGGTGCCGAGGGTCGTTCCGAATGCGCCCGACTTCCGTTGCAGCAGTGTCACATCCCGGAGGGCGCGGGAGGATTTGGGCCTTGCCAATTGTCCAGGGGCCTGGGCGTCGTGGGTGATTCCCCACTCGTCCTGCCACTCCTCGAGTTTCAGCGTGCTGTGGCCGGCGGCCGTGAGGAATTCGCTGACATCGAAACCGATCCCGCCCGCGCCGATGACCGCGACGCGTTTGCCGACGGGCCGCTCCTTCCGGATCAGTGCGGGGTAGGACAGCACCATCGGGTGATCGATTCCCAGGATGTCGGGCATATGGGGGCGGACACCGGTCGCCAGCACGACTTCGTCCCAGTCGCCCGCGGCAAGCTGCTCGGCAGTGGCTCGGACGTTCAAATGCACTGCGACACCGGTCAGTTCGAGCTTTCGGTTGAAGTACCGGATCGACTCGTTGAACTCCTCTTTACCGGGAATACGGCGGGCCAGATCGAACTGGCCGCCGATCTTGTCGTCGGCTTCGAAGAGTTCGACGTGGTGACCGCGTTCGGCCAGCCCGATCGCGGCAGACAGGCCCGCGGGGCCGGCGCCGACGACGGCGATGCGTTTGGCGCGCCGGGTCGGCAACAGCTGCAGCAGTGTTTCGTGGCAGGCGCGTGGATTCACCAGGCAGGACACGGTTTGCCTGGTGAAGGTGTGGTCGAGGCAGGCCTGGTTGCAGGCGATGCAGGTGTTGATCTCGTCCGCCCGGGATTCGGCGGCCTTGTTGACCCATTCGGGGTCGGCCAGCAGCGGCCGTGCCAGCGAGATGAGGTCCGCATCACCTCGCTCCAGGATCTCCTCGGCGACCTCGGGCATATTGATCCGATTCGACGCACATACCGGGATCGTCACATGCGCTTTGAGTCTGGCGGTGTATCCGACGAACGCCGCACGCGGCACCGAGGTGGCGAGGGTCGGTACTCGTGACTCGTGCCAGCCGATCTGGGTGTTGATGATATCCACCCCGGCTGATTCCAATTCCTTCGCCAGGGCGATGATCTCGTCGAAGGTCTGACCGTTGTCGACCAACTCGGCCATGGACATCCGGAACATGATAAAGAAGTCGTCGCCCACTGCAGCCCGTGTCCGGGCGACGATCTCGACCGGAAACCGTCGTCGGTTGGCTGCCGAACCACCCCAATTATCGGTACGGGTGTTGGTGCGTGGCGCGAGGAACTGATTGATCAGGAAGCCCTCGCCGCCCATCAGCTCGATTCCGTCGTATCCGGCCGATTTCGCCAACTCCGCGCAGCGCACGTGGTCGGCGATCGTCGATTCGATACCCTTTTCGGACAATGCCCGAGGTTCGAACGCGGTGAGCGGCGACATCACGACCGAGGGCGCCACATTATTCGGAACACGCGAATCGCGTCCCCCGTGCAGGATCTGCAATGCGATCTTGGCGCCCGCCTCGTGTACCGCCTCAGTGATCACGCGGTGCCGCTCGGCGTCGGCCTCGGTGATCATCCCGCGGGCGAACGGCCACACCCAGCCTTCGCGATTGGGCGAGCATCCGCCGGTGACGATCAGGCCGACGCCGCCGCGGGCTCGTTCGGCGAAGAATGCGGCCAGTCGGTCGATGTGCCAATCTCGGTCCTCGAGGCCGACGTGCATCGAACCCATCACCACGCGATTGCGCAGCGCGACGCGCCCCACCTCGAGCGGCGACAGCAACCGCGGAAAAGCTGAACTCATGGGACGACCGTAATGACCGGCCTCGACCTGCGCAATGCTGGCGGAACGGCCGCATCGCTGTCGTCTCGTTCCACAGCGCATCCGACGAAGCGGACGCGATGAACCCTATGAATCGGTCCCCCAGTCCACGCTCCGAAAGGAGGCGCGTCGATACCGGTGAACGGTGTGCCGCAGGACAGGAGTACACCAGTTGCGAGGAGTCGACTCGGCTGGCAGGCTAACGTCCAGCAGGCACCTCGGACGTGCCTGGTGGCATGCTTGGCGGAGAGAGATACCGAATGAGCAGTGATTTGGTCTTCTGGATGGGGGAAGTAGGGCACTTGCCGCCGGTGTCCGGTCGGTTACCCATGACGTTGTCGGCACGCCTTTCGCTGCGGTGAAAGGCAGTGTTCGCCCATGGGCCACGTCTCGTTGGCTGTCGATCAACCCGCCGCTGTCGAAGTGCGTGGTCGAGCCGCTGTTCTTCAAGGAGTCGCCGTCGAGCGAGTCCGCGTGACGGACACCGACCCGGTCGACAGTGCGAACTCTTGGCATGTCGGTCTGCTGGCGCAGCTGCTCGAGCAGTTGTGGTAGGCGGCCTCGGCCGGACTGTCCGGCAAGACCATTGCCGCGCTACGGCAGCGATCGACGGCGACCACAGTCGCCGTTCGTTTTCGGCGCAGCCTGGTTCGTCCGATCTCACGATAATGGTGCGCAGCCTATATGTTGAACCGTCGTCTCGCTGCACCGACCGTCGGCGAAATTTGCTGCGGGTGTTGCAGCTTTCTGGATCGGACTCGGTCGAATGGCCATCGACGGCGGATGGCCTGCCGATACATTGCCCGCCTGCGGTAGCTGGGCTGCGAAACTTTGCGCCGCTCCGGCCGACTCCTCGACTCGCCGCCTTGTCATCGACACCTGAACGAAAACCGTAGGTGGGTGGGCCTGCGTCGCTGCTTGCTCTGCCGGGCGGCTTCGGCAACTTCGAAATACCACTGGATGTGAGATATGGACACGAGCACTGGCGATTCGTCCGAACGCTTGATGGAGTACCTGAAAAAGGTCACTGTGGATCTCCTGACGACTCGCGACGATTTGACACAGCTGCGGGAAAAGCTCAACGAGCCGATTGCGATCGTGGGGATGAGTTGCCGGTTCCCGGGTGGTGTGGAGTCGCCGGAGCAGTTGTGGGATCTCGTCGCGTCCGGTTCGGATGGTGTCAGCGAGTTTCCGTTGGATCGCGGATGGGACGTTGAGGGGTTGTTCGATCCGGATCCGGATCGGTTCGGGAAGGTGTACACGCGGGAGGGTGGATTTCTGCGTGGTGTGAGTGATTTCGATGCGGGGTTTTTCGGGATCGGTCCGCGTGAGGCCGCCGCGATGGATCCACAGCAGCGGTTGTTGTTGGAGGCGTCGTGGGAAGCCTTGGAGGATGCCGGGATCGATCCGGAGTCGCTGCGGGGCAGCGACACCGGCGTCTTCGCCGGTGTGATGTACCAGGACTATCAGCACAAGTCCATGGCTGCGGGTCCGGTCGCCGAGGGATATGCGGGTACCGGTTCGGTGGGCAGTGTGGTGTCCGGGAGGGTGGCGTACGCGTTGGGTTTGGAGGGCCCGGCGGTGACGGTGGATACGGCGTGTTCGTCGTCGTTGGTGGCGATCCATTTGGCTTGTCAGAGCCTGCGGCAGGGTGATAGCTCGTTGGTGTTGGCCGGGGGTGTGACGGTGATGTCGACGCCGTTTCTGTTTGTGGAGT
>NZ_JBFRFQ010000078.1:0-28456 GCF_052114905.1 Nocardia sp. 2TAF39 | reverse complement strand
GTCCGCAAGATCTCATGCCTGGCGACCACATCACCAACCGCCTGCTGCAACGCGGCGACATCCAGATCACCGGACAAACGGATCGCCGCCGGAATGTTGTTGACCGATGAGGCGGTATCGAACCGGTTGAGGAACCACATCCGCTGCTGTGCCAGCGACAAAGGAATCTGGGACGGCCGCGGACCAGCCACCAGCTCGCGGCGGCGTCCGGTGCCCTGGTTCGGCTCCACCCGCGCGGCCAACGCGGCGACGGTCGGCGCCTCGAACAGCATCCGCACCGGGATTGTGGTGTCCAATGCGGCCCCGAGGCGGGCGACCACCCGGGTAGCGATCAGCGAGTTACCGCCCAGGTCGAAGAAGTCGTCGTCGAGGCCTACGGCGCGCTCGCCGTCGGCGGCCACCATGCCGAGCACCTCGGCGAAGGTGTTCGCGACAATCTCCTCGATCGTCGTGGACGGTGCGCGGAATTCCCGTGCCTCGTAGGTGTGTTCGGGCAGCGCACGCCGATCCAGCTTGCCGTTGGGACTCAGCGGCATGGCGTCGATCACCACGATCGCGGCGGGCACCATGTACGACGGCAGCTGCGCGGACAGGTACGCCCGCAGCTGCTCGACGTCCACTGTCGCGCCGGCCGTGGGCACCACGTAGCCGACCAGCTGGTCACCGGTGCGCGCATTGGAGCGCACCAGGGCGACCGCTTGCGCGACCGCATCGTGTGCGGTGAGCGCGGTTTCGATGTCACCGAGCTCGATGCGCAGACCGCGCAGCTTCACCTGGAAGTCGGTGCGGCCCACGTACTCCAGCTCACCGTTCGCCGTCCAGGTGACCAGGTCACCCGTGCGATACATCCGCGCTCCGCCTTCGCCCCCCGCGAACGGGTTCGCCACGAACCGATCCGCCGTCAGGTCAGCGCGCCCCACATAACCGCGCGCCAACTGGGCGCCCGCCAGATACAGCTCACCCGCAACACCCACCGGAACCGGACGCAACCGCGCATCCAACACATACACCTGTGTGTTGAACACCGGAGAACCGATCGGCACCGACACCGTATCGGTCTCTGTCACCTCGTGATAGGTGACATCGACCGCCGCCTCGGTCGGGCCGTACAGGTTGTGCAACCACGCGGGCGTCATCGCCAGCAGCCGCTGTGCCGTGACCGCGGGCAGCGCCTCACCCGAGGCGAAGACATTGCGCAGACTGGTGCACTCGCGCGCCCGATCGTCTGCCACGAATACCGACAGCATCGACGGCACGAAATGCACCATTGTGACCTGCTCTTCGGCGATCACCTGCGCGAGGTAGGCGGGATCGCGATGCCCGTCCGGCTTCGCCACCACCAGCCGCGCGCCGACCTGCAACGGCCAGAAGAACTCCCACACCGACACGTCGAACGTCGCCGGGGTCTTCTGCAGCACCACATCGAAGGGGCCGAGACCGTATTCGGTTTGCATCCAGACCAGGCGGTTCACGATCGCGGCATGGCTGACGGCAACACCCTTGGGCCGTCCCGTCGAACCCGACGTGAAGATCACGTACGCGGTATTCGACGGCCGCAGCGGCGCGGTCCGCTCGGCATCGGTCACCGGATCATCCGAATACGCGGACAGATCCAGCTGATCTATCTCGATCGCGGTGGTGTCCGTGTCGATGTCGAAACCGTCGCGCGAGGTGGTGAGCACACACACCGGGTCAGCGGTGTCGAGCACGTGCCGCACGCGTTCGGCCGGATGATCGGGATCGAGGGGCACATAGGCGGCGCCCGCCTCGACCACCGCGTAGATGCCGACCACCAGATCGAGCGACCGACGCATACCCAGCGCGACCATCGTCTCCGGGCCGACGCCCAGCGCGATCAGGTGCCGGGCCAACCGTCGCACCCGCGCGGCGAACTCGGAATACGTCAGCGTCGCGTAGCGACTCGATGAGGGGTGGCGGTCGGGCGACGGGTAGGCCAGACTTGTCCCCTCGAACGTCAGTGCCGTTACTTCCGGCGTGCTCGCGGCCTGTTCGGCGAACATCGACACGAGCGTCGCGTCGGTGTCCACGATCCGCGCGGTGTCGTTCCATCCGCGCAGCGCCTGCTCGGTCTCCCGTTCATCCAGCAGCGTGATGTCGCCGACGGCACGATCCGGTTCGGCGGCAACGGCCTTCAGCAGCCGGTCGAACCGGCGACCGAACGCCGCCATGGTGCCCTGGTCGAACAGGTCGGTGGCGTAGATCAGCTCGGCGGTGATACCGGTCGGGCCCGCACCGGTGCCGCTGGTCGCGTCGACCCGCTCCGAGAGCACCAGCTGCAGGTCGAACTTGGCGACGTCGATGGGTAGGTCGACCGCGCTGACCGTCAAACCGGGCAGCTCGAGGCTGTTGTGCCCGGTGTTCTGGAACGACAGCATCACCTGGAACAGCGGATGCCGTGCCTGCGAACGCGGCGGATTGAGGATCTCCACCAGCCGCTCGAACGGCAGATCCGCGTGCCCGAACGCCGCGATGTCGCTGACGCGCACTGCGCGCAGCAGATCGGTGAACGTCGCGGCGCCCTCGATCGGCGTCCGCAGCACGAGGGTGTTGACGAACATGCCGATCAGGTCGTCGAGCGCTCGTTCGCCACGGCCTGCGACCGGGGTACCGATAGCGATGTCGTCCTCGCCGGACAAACGAGACAAAAGAACAGCGAGGGCGGCGTGCGCGACCATGAACAGCGTCACACCCCTGGTGCGCGCGAGTTCGGCGAGCCTGCCGTGCGTTTCGGCGTCGATCTCGAAGGTGTGTGTAGCACCGCGGCCAGAGGCCACCGCGGGACGTGGGCGGTCGGCGGGCAGGTCCAGCTGCTCCGGCAGCCCGCGCAGCGTGTCCGACCAGAACGAGATCTGCCCGGAGATTACCGAATTCGGATCGTTCTCGGCGCCGAGCACCTTGCGCTGCCATAGCGCGAAGTCCGCGTACTGGACCTCCAGCGGCCGCCACGCGGGCTCGCCGCCCTCGACGCGGGCGCCATAGGCGGTCATCACATCGCGGGTGAGCGGGCCCATGGAGAATCCGTCGGCCGAGATGTGGTGCACCACCAGCGCGAGCACATGTTCGGTCGGGCTGATCTCGAACAGCCGTGCACGGAACGGCACCTCGGCGGTCACGTCGAACGCGGTCAACACGAACTCCGAAAGCCGCTCGGGCAGTGCGGCTTCGGTGACGTCGACCGGCGTGAGGTCCGGAATGACCTTGCCGGTGGGCACGGTCTGCTGGTGGGCGGTGCCGTCCACATCCGGGTAGAACGTGCGCAGCGACTCGTGCCGCGCCAGCACGTCGGCGACCGAGATCTGCAGCGCCTGCCGATCGAGGAGACCGGACAGCCGCACCGCGGCCGGGATATTGTCGACGGCCGATCCTGGGTCGAAGCGGTTGAGGAACCACATGCGCTGCTGTGCCAGCGACAGCGGGACCAGCTCGGGCCGTGGCTGCGGCGTCAGCGCCACCCGCGCACCCGTACCCGCCCTGGTCTCCACGCGTGCCGCGAGCGCGACCACGCTGGAGGCCTCGAAAAGCTCACGGACACCGAGATCGGTGTCCAGCGCGGCGGAGAGCCGGGCCGCGACCTGGGTGGCGCTGAGCGAGTTGCCGCCGAGCGCGAAGAAGTCGTCGTCCAGGCCGATCCGTTCCAGGCCGAGCACATCGGCGAAGGTGGTGGCGACGATCTCCTCGACCGGCGTGGTCGGGGCGCGGAACACCGCCGCCTCGAACACCGGAGCGGGCAGCGCCTTACGGTCCAGCTTGCCGGACGCGTTGAGCGGGAATTCGTCGAGCACGATCACCAGCGACGGCACCATGTACGCGGGCAGCCGCAGCGCGAGGTCCTCACGAACCAGATCGGTGTCCAGCAGGGCGGCCTGCGCCGCGATGACGTACGCGACAAGCTGGTCGCCAGTGTGCGCGTCGGAGCGTGCCACCACGACCGCCTGCGCGATCTCGTCCAGTCCGGCCAGCGCCGACTCGATCTCGCCGAGCTCGATGCGCAGACCACGCAGCTTCACCTGGAAGTCGGTGCGGCCCAGATACTCCAGCTCACCGTTCTCGGTCCAGGCCACCAGGTCGCCGGTACGGTACATCCGCGCACCAGCCGCCCCGTACGGGTTGGCGACGAACCGGTCACCGGTCAGGTCCGGCCTCGCGACGTAACCGCGCGCAAGCTGGGCGCCCGCCAGATACAGCTCACCCGCGACACCCACCGGCACCGGGCGCAACCGCGAATCCAGCACATACACCTGTGTGTTGAACACCGGAGCTCCGATGGGCACCGTCTCGACGTCCGCGTCCACCACCTCGTGGAACGTGACGTCGACGGCCGCCTCGGTCGGACCGTACAGATTGTGCAACGCCGCACCGGTCAGCTCGCGCAGACGGTGCGCGGGCTTCGGCGGCAGCGCCTCACCGGAGGCGAATACCAGCCGCAGCGCGTCATACCGCGCCGCAGGCGCGTCGGCCGCGGCGGACCCGGAGGAGGCAGCCTCCCCCGTGGACGCCACCATCGAACTCACGAACACCGCGAGCATGGATGGCACGAAGTGCGTGACGCTCACCCGCTCCGCGCTGATGATCTCGGCGAGGTAGGCCGGGTCGCGATGTCCGTCGGGCTTCGCGACCACCAGCCGTGCACCGATCTGCAAGGGCCAGAAGAACTCCCACACCGATACGTCGAACGTCGCGGGCGTCTTCTGCAACACCACGTCGCCCGCGGACAGCTGGTAGGCGGTCTGCATCCAGACCAGACGGTTGACGATGGCCGCGTGCGAGACCGCGACACCCTTCGGGCGGCCGGTCGAACCCGACGTGAAGATCACATACGCGGTGTTCGACGGACGCAGTGGTGCGCGGCGCTCCGCGTCGGTGACCGTCGCCTCGGACAGCCCACTCAGATCGAGCAGGTCGATCCGCACCTGCGCGGTGTCGCTCTCCAGATCACTGCCGGAGGTCAGCACGCACACCGGATCGGCCGTGTTGAGAATGTATTCCGTGCGCTCAGCCGGATGATCAGGATCGAGCGGTACGTACGCGCCGCCCGCGACGGCGACGGCGTACATGCCGACGACCAGATCGATCGACCGCCGCATACCCAGCGCCACATACGATTCCGGGCCGACTCCGCGCGCGATCAGCCAGCGCGCCAGCTGGTTCACCCGGCCGGCGAATTCGCCGTAGGATAGACCCGTCCCCTCGAACGTGACCGCGGTCGCTTCGGGTGTGCGCGCGACCTGGGCGTAGAACATCGAGACCAGGGTCAAGGCCGTGGAGCTTGCGGAATCGACCGACAACCCAGCCGGATCGACCTCATACCCCGTGTCGTTCCAACCGGACACCACGAGCTCGCGCTCGGCGCTGTCGAGCAGCTCGATGTCGCCGACGGCAGCATCGGGTTCGGTGGTGATCGCGGTGAGCACCCGGATCAGGCGGTCGGCGATGCGGCGCACCGTCTGCTCGTCGAACAGATCGCGCAGGTAGCCCGCGCGTACCCGCAGACGTGAATCCAACTGCGCGATCAGCGTCAGCGGGTAGTGCGTGGCGTCGGCCGCGTCCAGGCCGACCACCGCCATGCCGTCGATGTCCGCGGCCTGCGCCTGCAGGCCCTCGGCATCGACCGGGTAGGACTCGAACACCACGAGCGTGTCGAACAGGCCGCCGATGCCCGCGCCTGCCTGGATGTCCGCGAGGCCGACGTAGTGGTGGTCGAGCAGGTCGGCCTGCTCGCCCTGGGTCCTGGTCAGCAGCTCCCGCACGGATTCCGACGGATCGAAACGCACCCGCACCGGCACCGTGTTGATGAACAGACCGACCATCGCTTCCACGCCGGACAGCTCCGCGGGACGTCCGGAGACGGTGGCGCCGAACAGCACATCGTCACGGCTGGTCATCCGGCCGAGCAGGATGCCCCATGCCGTCTGCAGCACGGTGTTCGGCGTGACGCCGAGCGATCCGGCCAGCGCGGTCAGCCGCGCGGTCGCGCTCTCGTCCAGGTCGAAGAAGTACTCGCCGGACAACGAGGTGATCTCGCGACCGGCATCCGGACGAGCCAGCAGCGTCGGCTCACCGACACCGCGCAGCGCGTTCGCCCACGCGGCCAGCGATGCCGAATGATCTTGCTGCCGAGTCCATTCCAGGAAGTGCCGGTAGGAACGGACCGCGGGCAGCGCGGATGATTCCGCGTGCGCCGCGTAGAGCACCAGCAGGTCCCGCATGAGCAGCGGCATGGACCAGCCGTCGAGCAGGATGTGGTGGTTGGACACGACGAACTGCCAGCGGGCCCCTTCTTTTGCCGAAGAGTCTGCCACCTGGATCAACGTGAAGCGGATCAGCGGCGGCGCGGTCAGATCGAAGCGCCGCATGCGGTCGGCGGCGATCAGGTCGTCGCCGTCGCCGTGGGCGATCCGGTCGTGCTCGGCCCACTCGACGGGGACGCTGTCGAGCACGATCTGCACCGGGTTGCCGTCGTTGTCGGTGACGAACGCGGTGCGCAAGTTCTCGTAGCGGTCCACCAACGCCTGTGCGGCCGAACGCAACCGGGCGGCGTCCACTCGTCCGGTGAGCGTCAGCACCGCCTGGGCGGTGTACACGTCCACCGAACTCGCGGCGAGACGAGCATGGAAGAGCAGACCCGCCTGCAGCGCCGAGAGCGGCCATACGTCGGCCAGCGCGGGGAAACGCTCTTCCCAACGGTCGATGTCGCGCTGCGTTATCCCGCGCTTCGATCCACCCCGTCCACCGCGTACGAGCGCGAAGTCCGACGGGGTGTGCCCACCGGCACCGGTCGAATTGGCATGTCGGGCAACCGCTTCCAATGCGGCAATCCACAGCTCACCGAATTCGCGCACGTCCGTGGCGGCCAGCAGCGTCGACGGGTAGCTGATGTTGGCGGTCAGCTTGTCGCCGACCACGATCGCGTTCACGTCCAGCGGCGCCATCGCGGGCATGTCCGCGTCGTAGCCGTTGCCCAGCTCGCCGAGTTCCAGGGCGGGAATCCAGCCGAAGCCGCGCAGCGACTTCGGCACGTCGCCCTCCGAGACGCGACCGAGGTAGTTGAAGCTCACCTGGCCGGGCAGTTCGCGCGGCAGCTCGGGCGCGGTCTCGGCGTTCAAGTAGCGCAGCAGACCATAGCCGAGACCCTTGTCCGGCACCGCGAGCAGCTGCTCCTTGACCGCCTTGACCGCCGCGCCCAACGCGGGGCCACCCGCCAACGCGGCATCGATGTCGATGCCGGACAGGTCGAAGCGGACCGGGAAGATAGTGGTGAACCAGCCGACGGTACGCGACAGGTCCGCACCGGGCACGACGTCCTCTTCGCGGCCGTGGCCCTCCAGGCGGACCAGCAGCGAATCATTGCCACGGGTGCCCGCCCGGCGCGCCCGCCACTTCGCGGTCGCCAGCGCGAGCGCGGTAAGCAAGCCGTCGTTCACGCCGCCGTGGAACAGCGCGGGAACCCTGGTGAGCAGGGCCTTCGTGACCTCGACGGACACCTCGACCCCAAGCTTCTCGACGACGCCGGAGGTGTCGACCGCCGGGTCCATCGGACGCTCGGTCAGCAGCGGATCTGCCGCCGCGACGACCGAACGCCAGTAGTCGAGTTCGGCCACCCGCTCGGTGCTGTACGCCTCGCGCTCCAGCGCGTGCGCCCAGGCCCGCATCGACGTGGCCGGTGCGACCAGCTCGGGCGCCTGGCCCGCGGTGCGCTGGCCCCAGGCCATGACGAAGTCCGGCACCAGGATGCGCCATGAGACGCCGTCCACCACGAGATGGTGCGCGAGGACGATCAGTCGTCCGGAGCGGTCGGCTGACGAGGGGTCGAGCCAGACGAACCGGATCACCACACCCGCGGCCGGGTCGAGCCGGTCCAGCGACGCATCCAATGCGGCCGAGGCGATCTCGACCAGCTCGGCGTCTGTGACGCTCGCGTCGAACTCGGTACGGTCGATCAGCGCGTCCACCTCGACGGTGCCCGGTGCGGCGGTTTCGACGATCCAGTCACCGCCGTCGCGGTACAGGCTCGCCCGCAGCATGTCGTGCCGTTCGATGACCGCGCCGACCGTCGCGGCGATGCCCGCGCGGTCGATGCCGACCGGTAGTTCCAGCGCGAAGGTCTGGTTGAACCGACCGAACGCACCGCGCCGCTCCGCCATGAATCGCACCACCGGCGTCAACGGCATCGTGCCGACACCGCCACCGGGCAGCTCGGCGAGCGTCGCGGCCGAAGCCTCGGCCGCCTCGGCGGTTTCGGCGACCGCGGCCAGGCCCGCGACCGTGCGCTGCTCGAAGACGTCCCGCGGCGTGAACACCACACCGCGCGCCTTGGCCCGCGAGACCAGCTGGATGGAGACGATGCTGTCGCCGCCGAGCGCGAAGAACGAGTCGTCGAGGCCGACCCGCTCCAGGCCGAGCACTTCGGCGAACACCGCCGCCACGGTCTCCTGCACCGGGTTGACCGGTGCGCGGAAGTCACGGGTCTGGGCCGCGGGCGCGGGCAGCGCACGGCGGTCCAGCTTTCCGTTGACGGTCAGCGGAATCCATTCCAGCCGCACCATAGCCGAGGGCACCATGTAGGACGGCAGCTCCTCGGCGGCGCCGTCGCGGATCTCGTCGAGCACCGGCTCGACGCCGGGTTCGGCGACCACGTAGGCGACGATCCGCTGAACACCGGGCTGGTCCTCGCGCACGATGACCGCCGCCTGAGCGACGCCGGGCTGAGCGAGGATCGCCGACTCGATCTCGCCGAGCTCGATGCGGAAACCGCGTACCTTCACCTGGTCGTCGGCCCGACCCAGGTACTCCAGCTCGCCGAAGCCGTTCCAGCGCGCGAGGTCGCCGGAGCGGTAGAGCCGCGAGCCCGCCACGTCCGTCATCGGGTCGGCCACGAAGCGGGTGGCCGACAGATCGGGGCGGCCGAGGTAGCCGCGGGCCAATTGCGGTCCCGCCACGTATATTTCGCCCGCAACACCGACCGGAACCGGCCGCAGCCTGCTGTCCAGCACGTACACCCGCAGACCGGCGATGGCGCTGCCGACCACGCTGCCGGAGGCGGCCGCGATGGTCGCGGCGTCCAGCGCGCGATAAGACACGTGCACCGTGGTCTCCGTGATGCCGTACATATTGACCAGCACCGGCGCCGCAACCGCTGAGCCCGTCGAGCGGCCGACGGATCCGGCACCGTGGCGCGCGACCCAATCCGACAGCCTGCGCAGCTCCAGCGCCTCGCCGCCGAACACCACATAGCGCAGCGCCAGCGGCGCGGCGTCGGGCGCGGCGTTCCGGTCCGCCTCCGCCAGCTGGTAGAACGCGGACGGGGTCTGGTTGAGCACCGTGACCTGTTCGGCGCGCAGCAGTTCCAAAAAGTGCTCAGGCGAGCGCGAGGTGTAGTAGTCGACCACCACGAGGGTGCCGCCGAACAGCAGCGGACCCCACAGCTCCCACACCGAGAAGTCGAACGCGTAGCTGTGGAACAGCGTCCACACATCGTCGGGTCCGAATCCGAAGTCGCGGTCGGTGTTCGCGAACAGCCGCACCACATTCCGGTGCGCGACCGCGACGCCCTTCGGTCGGCCGGTCGAGCCGGAGGTGTAGATCACATACGCGACATGGTCCGGCATGAGCGCGGCGCGCCGGTCGGCGTCGGTGATCGGCGCGTCCTCAGCGTCCTCGACGTTGCCGGTTTCCACGGCGAAGCCATCGAGCACGACGGTGGGCAGGTGCGCCGGAACGGTCACGGTCACCTGGACCGTGGAATCGAGGATCACGCTGGTCGGCTGGGAATCCGCGAGCACGTAGGCAATGCGGTCGGCCGGGTAGGTCGGATCGACCGGCACGTACCCTGCGCCGGTCTTCACCACGGCCAGCAGCGCGACCACCAGGTCCAGCGAGCGCGGCAGGATCACCGCGACCAGCGACTCCGGTCCGGCGCCGTCCTTGATCAGCCTGCGCGCCAGGACATTCGCCCGCTGGTCCAGCTCGGCGTAGCTCAGTTCCTCCACGCCGAAACGGGCGGCGATACGGTCCGGGTGCGCGACGGCCGCCGCATCGAACAGCGCCACCAGCGTGGTGTCCCGATCGGCGAACATACCCGTGCGAGCCTCGACTGCGCCGGAGGACACCCAGCGCTGCGAGACATCCAGGCGCTCGGTCTCGCCGAGCAGATCGATGTCGCCGATGGCGATCTCCGGATCGTCGGCGACGCCGCGCAGGATGCGCACGAAACGGTCGGCGAAGCGGGCCACCGTTTCCGGATCGAACAGTTCGGTGGCGTAGTTCCACGACAGCGTCAGCCCGCCGTCGGCGGTCTCGCCGACGGTGAGCTGAACGTCGAATTTGGCTGTGCCCGGGTCGAATTCGACGACTTCGAGGTCCAGGCCAGGCATCGTGACGGTGCCGATGTCGGACGCCGAGGTGGCCTCGAAGGTCAGCGCGACCTGGAACAGCGGGTGATGTGCCTGCGAGCGCGTCGGGCTGATCACGTCCACCAGCCGCTCGAACGGCACGTCGGCGTTGGCGAAAGCGGCAAGGTCGGTGCGGCGCACCTGGTCCAGCAGCGCGCCGAAGGGGGCCGCGGGATCGACCTCGCTGCGCAGCACCAGCGTGTTGACGAACATGCCGACGATGTCGTCGAGCGCGCGTTCGCCACGGCCGGCGATCGGCGTGCCGATCGCGATGTCGGTGCTGTTGGACAGCCTGCCCGCCCAGGCGGCGAGCGCGGCGTGCACGACCATGAACAGCGTCACACCGCGCGCGCGGGCAAGCTCGGCCAGCGCGCCGTGCAATGCGGCATCGACCGAGAAGTTGTGCGTGCCACCGGCATTGGAGGCGACCATCGGGCGGGGGCGGTCGGCGGGCAGCTCGATCTGGTCGGGCAGGTCGCGCAACTGCTCGGTCCAGTAGCCGATCTGCTGTGCCGCGACCGATTCCGGGTCGTCCTCGGCCCCGAGCACGTCGCGCTGCCACAGCGCATAGTCGGCGTACTGCACCTCGAGCGGGGTCCACGAGGGAACCTCGCCGCGGGCGCGCTCGGTGTAGGCGAGCACCACATCGCGCAGCAGCGGGCGCAGCGAGAAGCCGTCCGCGCTGATGTGGTGCATGACCAGCACCACGACGTGGTCGGTCCGCGACACCGCGAGCAGGCTCGCCCGGAACGGGATCTCACCGGTCACGTCGAAGTAGACGCTCGCGAGCTCGACGATCCGTGCGGGCAGCTCGTCGGCGGCGACCGGTTCGGTGACCAGCTCGACCGCCGCCGCCGCGGCAGGCAGGACACGCTGGTATCCGGTGCCGTCCACCTCGGGGTATACGCTGCGCAACGCTTCGTGCCGCGCGAGCACGTCGCCGATCGCCGCGCTGAGCGCGGCCACGTCGAGGTCACCGGTCAGCCGGATGGCGACGGGGATGTTGTTCACCGCGGTGCGGTTGTCGAACCGGTTGAGGAACCACATCCGCTGCTGGGCGAGCGACAACGGCACCAGCTCTGGGCGCACCTGCGGAACCAGCGGCGCTCGGCCGCCCAGTCCCACGGCCGATTCCACCTTCGCCGCCAGCGCGACAACGGTGGCGGCCTCGAACAGCGCGCGCACCGGCACCTGGGTGTCCAGCGCTTCGCCGAGCCTGGCCGCCACCTGGGTGGCGACCAAGGAGTTGCCGCCGAGWKCGAAGAAGTCGTCATCCARGCCGACGCGTTCGACGCCGAGTACTTCGGCGAAGGTTTCGGCGACGATCTCCTGTACGGGTGTGGCCGGTGCACGGAACACCTTGGCCTCGAAAGTCGGGGCGGGTAGCGCTTTGCGGTCGAGTTTGCCGGACACATTGAGCGGGAACTCGTCGAGTACCAGGTAGGCCGACGGCACCATGTACGCGGGCAACTGTCCACCCAGGGCGGTCTTCACCGACTCGATATCGACCACCCGGTCGGGGTCGGCGACGAGGTAGGCGACCAGCTGATCGCCGAGACGATCATCCGAACGCACCACCACCACCGCCTGCGCGACGGAATCCAGTCCCGTCAACGCCGACTCGATCTCTCCCAGCTCGATCCGCAGGCCACGCAACTTCACTTGGAAGTCGGTGCGACCCAGATACTCCAGCTCACCATCGGCGGTCCAGGCCACCAGATCGCCGGTACGGTACATCCGCTCGCCGGTACCGAACGGATTCGCCACGAAACGCTCACCGGTCAGGTCCGGGCGGTCCACATAGCCCTGCGCCAACTGCACACCCGCCAGATACAGCTCGCCCGCGACACCCACCGGTACCGGACGCAACCGCGAATCCAACACATACACCCGTGTGTTGAACACCGGGGCACCGATCGGGACCGACATGGTGTCGGCCTCGGTCACCTCGTGGAAGGTCACATCGACCGCGGCCTCGGTCGGACCGTACAGGTTGTGCAGACGGGCCCCGGTCAGCTCACGCAACCGCTGTGCGGTCACCGCGGGCAGCGCCTCACCGGAGGCGAACACCTGCCGCAGACGCGGCGCGGGCAGACCGGCACCGTTGTCGTTGCCGAGGACCGAAACGAACACCGACAGCATCGACGGCACGAAATGCGCTGTGGTGATGGCCTGCTCGGCGATCACCCGCAGCAGATACACCGGGTCACGGTGCCCGTCCGGGCGTGCGACGACCAGCCGGGCGCCGGTCTGCAACGGCCAGAAGAACTCCCACACCGACACATCGAACGTGGCAGGCGTTTTCTGCAGTACCGCGTCCTGGCCACCGATCGGGTACTGGTGCTGCATCCACAACAAACGGTTCACGATCGCGGCATGGCTGACCGCCACACCCTTCGGACGACCGGTCGACCCCGATGTGAAAATCACATACGCGGTGTTCTCCGGCGACAGTGGTTGCGTGCGTTCACTGTCGGTGATCGGCGCGCCACTGCACGCAGCGAATCCTGGTGCCCCTTCGATATCCTCGACCGAGGACACCCGCACCTGTGGCGGCAAGTCCAGACCGAACCCGTCCGCCGAGCCGGACAACACCATCCGCGGCCGCGCGGTCTCCACGATGTAATTGATCCGTTCGGCGGGCTGGTCGGGATCCAACGGGACATACGCCGCGCCGCAACCTGCGCGTCGAACAACGAAACCAACGTCCCGACAGCCACCGGACGCGCAGTATCGTTCCACTCGACCAACACCCGCGCACGCTCCTCCGGCGCGAGCACATCGATGTCGCCGACCGGCACGTTCGGGTCAGCAGTCACCGCCGCGAGAATGCGATCCAGTCGCCGGGCTACCGCGGCGACCGTCGCCTCGTCGAACAGGTCGACGGCGTAGGAGAACTCGGCCGACATACCTGCCGCGTCACCTTGTTCGTCCTGGGTCTCCGAGAGCGTCAGCTGCAGGTCGAACTTGGCAAGCCGGGCGTCGTAATCGATACCGTTGACCGAGAGACCGGGCAGCTCCAGGCTGGCCTGCCTGGTGTTCTGGAAGGTCAGCATCACCTGGAACAGTGGGTGGCGTGCCTGCGAGCGGGTCGGATTGAACACCTCGACCAGCCGCTCGAACGGCACGTCCGCGTGCGCGAACGCGTGCAGATCGGTCTCGCGCGACCTGGCGAGCAGGTCGGCGAAGCTCGACGCGCTGTCCACCTGGGTGCGCAGCACCAGGGTGTTGACGAACATGCCGATCAGATCGTCCAGCGCGGCCTCACCTCGGCCCGCGACCGGGGTGCCGATGGCGATATCGCTGGTCCCACTGGCCCTGGCGAGCAGCACCGCGAGCGCGCTGTGCAGCACCATGAACAGCGAGGCATTGTGCATGCGGCCCAGCTCGACCAGCGCGCGCTGGGTCTCGGCGGAGATCACGAACGGATAGGTGCCGCCGCGATAGGAGGCGACGGCGGGGCGCGGCCGATCCGACGGCAGCACCAATTCGTCGGGCAGATCGGCGAGTTCGCGCGTCCAGAACCTGATCTGGGTGGAGATCAGCGAGTTCGGGTCGTCCTCGGAGCCGAGCACCTCGCGCTGCCACAGCGCGTAGTCGGCGTACTGCACCGGCAGCGCCGACCAGGCGGGAGCCTCCCACGATGTGCGTGCGGCATAGGCCACCATGACGTCGCGGGCCAGCGGGCCCATCGACCAGCCGTCGGCGGATATGTGGTGCACCACCATGCCCAGCACGTACTCGGACTCGCTGATCTCGAAAAGTCGTGCGTGCAGCGGCACTTCGCTGGTCACGTCGAACGCCATGGAGGCGAGCTCGACCAGATGGTCGATCAGGTTGCGCTCGGTCACCGGCACCGGGGTCAGGTCCGGCACGATCTGCGCGGCGTCCAATACCACCTGCACCGGGCCGCTCTTGGTCTCCGGGAAGACGGTGCGCAGCGACTCGTGCCGGTCGATCACATCGATAATGGCGACCTGCATCGCGGCCACATCGAGGTCACCGGAAAGCCGGATCGCGACCGGAATGTTGTTGACCGCGTTGGACATATCGAACCGGTTGAGGAACCACATGCGCTGCTGCGCCAGTGACAGCGGAACCTCGTCGGGCCGCTCTCTGGCCACCAGCGCCTTGCCCGCGCCGTCACCAGCATGCGACTCGACCCTGGCGGCGAGCGCGGCGACGGTGGGCGATTCGAACAGCATGCGCACCGGCACCCTGGTATCGAGCGCGATGCCGATCCGGGAGGCGACCTGGGTGGCGACGAGCGAGTTGCCGCCGAGGTCGAAGAAGTCGTCGTCCACGCCCACCCTGGGCAGATCGAGCACCTCGCCGAAGACCTGGGCGACGATCTCCTCGATGGGGGTGCTCGGGGCACGGAAGGCGCGCACCTCGAATACCGGGGCGGGCAGGGCACGCCGGTCCAGCTTTCCGTTGACGGTCAACGGAATCGCGTCCAGCTGTATGAAGGCCGAGGGCATCATGTACGCGGGCAACTGGTCGGCGGTGCCACTGCGCACCGCGTCGAGGTCGATCTCGCCGACCACGTACGCGACGATCCGCTGGCCACCCGGCTGATCCTCACGCACGATGACCGCCGCGTGGGCAACACCCGGCTGCGCCGACACCGCAGCCTCGATCTCACCGAGCTCGATACGGAAACCGCGGACCTTCACCTGATCATCGGCACGACCCAGGTATTCGAGCTCACCGTGCCGGTTCCACCGCGCCAAGTCGCCGGAGCGATACAGGCGCGAACCGGCCTCATGGGGACCGGCCAGCGAATTCGCGACAAAACGCGTCGTCGTCAGGTCGGGACGGCCGAGATATCCGCGGGCCAATTGGGGCCCGGCGACATACAATTCGCCAGCGGTACCCACCGGCACCGGACGCAACCGGCCGTCCAGCAGATACACCCGCAAGCCGGCGATCGCGCGTCCCACGATACTGCCGGAAGCAGCGGCGATGGTCGCCGCGTCCAACGCACGGTAAGAAACATGCACCGTCGTCTCGGTGATGCCATACATATTCACCAACAACGGCGACGAATCACCATGGCGGGCAACCCAATCCGACAGTCTGCGCAGCTCCAGCGCCTCACCACCGAACACCACATAGCGCAGCGCCAGCGGCGCAAGACCCGGCCCCGCACTGCGATCGGCCTCGGCGAGCTGGTAGAAGGCGGACGGTGTCTGGTTCAACACCGTCACCCGCTCATCGCGCAACAGCTCCAGGAACTGCTCCGGCGACCGCGAGGTGTAGTAGTCGACGACCACCATGGTCCCGCCGAACAACAGCGGACCCCACAACTCCCACACCGAGAAGTCGAACGCATACGAGTGGAACAATGTCCACACATCGTCGGGTCCGAAACCGAAGTCCCGATCCGTATTCGCGAACAGCCGCACCACATTCCGATGCGCGACCGCCACACCTTTCGGCTGACCGGTCGAACCCGATGTGTAGATCACATAGGCCACATTGTCCGGAGCGAGCGCCGCAGTGCGATCCGCGTCGGTGATCGGCGCGCCATCGGCAATTTCCGCCGCGAAGTCGTCCAGCACCACCGCGGGCAGATCTTCCGGCATCGCCACTTCGACCGAAGAGTCGACGATTACGCTCGTCGGACGCGAGTCCGACAGCACAAAGGCAATGCGTTCCGCCGGATAAGTCGGATCGATCGGCACATACCCCGCGCCCGTCTTCACTACCGCAAGCAGCGCAACGACCAAATCCAACGACCGCGGCAGAACCACCGCCACCAACGACTCCGGACCAGCACCATCGGCAATAAGCCTGCGCGCCAGCGCATTCGCCCGCCGATCCAACTCGGCATACGTCAACGAATCGGCACCGAACTTCGCGGCGACGCGATCCGGATGCGCGCCGACTGCCGCCTCGAACAGCGCCACCAGCGTGACCTCGGGTTCGGCGAACAGACCGGTGCCGCCATCCCCACCTGAGGACACCCAGTTCTGCGCCACATCGGCCCACTCGCCCTCGCCGAGCAGATCGACCTCACCGACGATCGCCGCTGGGTCCGCGGTGACCCCGCGCAGGATCCGGACCAGCCGATCGGCGAACGAAGCAACCGTTTCCGCGTCGAACAGGTCGGTAGCGTAGGAGACCACGACCGACACGCCATTGGGTTCGCCCTTGCTGCCGCGCTGTTCGGTCAGCGTCCACTGCAGGTCGAACTTCGCGATGGGAACCTCGAGCTCGTCGGCGCTGACCGACAGGCCGGGCAGTTCCAGAGTGCCGTGCGATATCTCCTGGAATGACAGCATCACCTGGAACAGCGGGTGACGCGCCTGCGAGCGGGTCGGGTTGAGCACCTCGACCAGCCGTTCGAACGGCACGTCCGCGAAGGCGAACGCGGCGAGGTCGGTTTCCCTTGTACGGGCGAGGAAGTCGACGAAAGGCTCGCTGCCGTCCACCTCCGAGCGCAGCACGAGGGTGTTGACGAACATACCGATCACGTCGTCGAGCGCCTGCTCGCCACGCCCGGCGACGGGGGTGCCGATGGCGATGTCGCCGGTACCGGACAACCGGGCGAGCAGCACCGCCAGCGCGGCGTGCATGACCATGAACAGGGTGACGCCCTCCGCGCGAGCCAGCGCGACCAAGCGCTGGTGCAGCTCGACGTCGATCTCGAAGCCCACCCGGCTGCCGTGGAAGCTCTGCACCGGCGGACGCGGACGGTCCGCGGGCAGGTCCAGCTGATCTGGCAGGCCCGCCAAAGCTCTCCGCCAGTACGCGATTTCGCGGGCTGCCATGGAGGCGGGGTCGGATTCGGCGCCGAGCAGCTCACGCTGCCAGACACTGAAGTCCTGGTACTGCACCGGCAGCGGAGCCCAGCTCGGCTCCTCGCCCGCGGTGCGGGCCAGGTAGGCGGTGGCGACGTCGCGGGCCAGCGGACCGAACGAGAAGCCGTCCGCCGCAATGTGATGCACCACGAAGGCGACCGCATAATCGGCGGAGCCGTTCCCGAGTCCACCGGTGACCGCGAAGATCCGTACCCGGATCGGCAGTTCCCACGACACATCGAACCCAGTGGACGCGAATTCGGCGAGCACACCGTGCAATGCGGATTGATCGATTGCCCGCACCGTGAGACCGAGGTCGACCTGATCGACCGGAAGCACCTGCTGGTACCCGCCGTCGCCGGACTCGGGGAAGATCGTGCGCAGTGATTCCTGCCGCGCCACCACATCGAACAACGCGGCCTGCAATGCGCCCAGATCGACTTGGCCGCGCAACCGCACCACGAACGGCAGGTTGTAGGTCGGCGCAGTCGGATCGAACTGGTTGATGAACCACATCCGCTGCTGTGCCAGCGACAGCGGCACCCGCTCCGGGAGCTGCTGGGCGACCAGCGGCGGCCGGGGCTCGACAGCGTCGTGGCCCTCTGCCGCGGCGGCTTTCTCGGCGCGCGCGGCGATCCCCGCGACGGTCGGCGTCTCGAACAGCACGCGCACCCCGATCTGGGTGCCGAAGGCGGCGCCGATCCGCGCCACCACCTGGGTCGCGACCAGCGAGTTGCCGCCGAGATCGAAGAAGTTGTCATCGATCCCGATCCGGTCCTGGCTCAGCACATCGGCGAAGACGCTGGCCACGATCTGCTCGGCCTGGGTGCGCGGCGCACGGAATCCGGCCGCGTCCGTGCTGAACACCGGTTCGGGCAGGGCCTTGCGATCCAGCTTGCCACTGGTGTTGAGCGGAAAGGCGTCCAGCACCATGATCGACGCGGGCACCATGTAGCTCGGTAGCTTCTGCGCCGCGAACCTGGTCAGCTCCGCCGGGTCCGCAGTCCGGGCGGGCGCCGCGACGACGTAGGCGACCAGCTGCTGGCCGGTGGCCGTATCCACGACCAGCACGACCGCTTGGCTGACCGCGGGATGGGCTAGCAGATCGGTCTCGATCTCGCCGAGCTCGATGCGCTGACCGCGGAACTTCACCTGGAAGTCGGTGCGGCCGATGTATTCCAGCGTTCCCGTGTCGTTCCAGCGCACCAGGTCACCGGTGCGATACATCCGCTCGCCGTTCGGCGACAGCGGGTTCGCGACGAATCGGTCCGAGGTCAGGTCCGGTCGGCCGCGGTAGCCGCGGGCCAGCTGGCGCCCGCCGAGGTACAGCTCGCCCGGCGCGCCGATCGCGGCCGGACGCAGCCGCGAATCCAGCACATAGACCTGGACATTCCACTCCGGGATGCCGATCGGCACGGTCACCGTGTCGGCGGCCGTCGCCTCCCAGTAGGTCACCGAGACCGCGGCTTCGGTGGGGCCGTACAGGTTGTATAGCCCGGCTGGAGCGGAGCCTGCGGAGCGACCATCGGGCGCAGCGGTGATCTCTCTGAATTTCGCCGCGGTCTCCGGCGGCAGCGCCTCACCGATCACGAAAACCGCACGCAGCGTGGCGCATTGGGCCTGGGTGGCGTGCGCGACGAACACCGTGAGCATGGAAGGGACGAAGTCGGTCACGGTGACCCCGTGCCGTTCGATCATGTCCGCGACGTAGAGCGGGTCGCGATGCCCGTCCGGCGCGGCAATGACCAGCTTTGCGCCCACCATCAGTGGAAGGAAGTAGCCCCACAGCGACACGTCGAACGTGGTCGCGGTCTTCTGCAGGTACACGTCCTCGGCGGTCAGCCGGTACTCGTCGAGCATCCACAGCTGCTGGTTGACGATGGCGTGGTGCGGGACCGCGACGCCCTTGGGGCGGCCGGTCGAGCCCGAGGTGTAGATGACGTAGGCGGTGTTGTCCGGGCGCAGCGGCGCGAGCCGCTCGGCGTCGGTGACCGGGCCCGCGGCGTACGCCGACACGTCGAGGGTGTCGATCTCCACCCGGCGCACCGACTCGGGTAGCTCCAGATCGTCCGAGGACAGCGTCAGCACGCACACCGGCGCGGCGCTGTCGAGAATGTAGGCGGTGCGCTCGGCCGGATGATCCGGATCGATCGGCACATACGCGCCACCGGCCTTGAGCACCGCGTGCATGCCGATCACCAGCTCCAGCGAGCGGCGCATCCCCAGTGCGACAAGAGATTCCGGGCCGACGCCGTCGGCGATCAGGAACCGGGCCAGCCGATTGACCCGCGCGTCGAACTCCGCGTAGGTCAGCGTCGCGCCCTCGAAGTCGAGCGCGATATTGTCCGGGGTCAGCGGCATCTGCGCGTCGAGCAGCGCCGCGAGCGTGGTCTCCGGAACGTCCTGCTCGGAGTCGTTCCACTCCAGCAGCGTCCGGTCACGCTCGCCGGAGGTGGTGATCTCCAAGCCCCACACCGCCGAGTCCGCGTCGGCGGCGAGGAAGCGATCGAAGAACTCGAGGAAGCGACCGTGCTGCCGGTGCGCCTCGTCCTCGGTGTAGAGGTGCGGGTTGGTCTCGAAGTCGATGTGCGAACGGGTGCCCGCGACCGACTGGTAGAAGTTGACGCCGAGGTCCTCGATGCTGCCGGTGGACAGCACGCTGAACTGGCCGACCATCGGCCCCAGAACCAGTTGGTCATGGAACAGCATGATGTTGACCCACGGCCCGAAGAACTCGGTGGTCACCACGCGGTCACCCGCCGCGTCGCGGCGGATGTCCTCGTGCCGGTAGCGCTGGTGGCGCAGTGCACCGGACACCTCGATCTGGACCTGCTTGAGCAGCTCGGCCACCGTGGTGTCGTGGCCGACGTGCAGCCGCAGCGGCACGATGTTCGAGGACACACCGCCGGAGCGCCGCATCGCCGCCGTAGTGCGCGCGGTCACCGGCAGGCTGAGGATGACGTCCTCGACGCCGTTCCACTGCGCCAGATACGCTGCGAATCCCGCGAGCAGCAGTCCCGCAGGCGACGAATCGTGCCGCGTGACAGCCGCCTCCAGCCGCGTGTTCTGCTCGTCCGACAACGCGGCGCTCACGATGCCGTTGGCCGCCGCGGGCGGCGCGGAACGGCCGGTGAGGCTGGTGCCTTCCTCCAGCCCCGCGACACGCTCGGCCCAGTACTCCTTGTCGGAGGCGAAGCGGGTACTACCGCGGTAGGCGATCTCCTGCTCGTAGAGCGTGTACAGGTCAGTCGCTTTGGCGGCCGCCGGCTCGGTGCCGTTGACGTACGCCGTGTACAGCTCGGCGATCCGGTTCGTGTTGGTCATGGCGCCGAAGCCGTCGAGCGCGATGTGATGCGCCCGCGAGTACCAATACCAGTGGTCCTCTGCCAGCTGCAGGGCGGCGATCCCGATCAGCCGGTCGGTGGTCAGGTCGAGAGGTCGGCTGTAATCGGTGCGCATCCACGCGAGCGCAGCGGCCTCGGGGTCGTCTTCGCCCCGCAGATCGACGTACTCGACCATCCCGCCGTCGGCGATGCTGTGGTCGACCCACTGCAGCGGCTCACCGTCGCGTTCGATGATGCGCAGGAAGCCCGAACCGAGCTCAGCGGACACGTCGCAGACGGCGCGGTCGAACATCTCGATGTCGAACTCGCCGTGCAAGTCGACGTACTGCGCGATGTTGATCGGCACCTGCGGGTCGACGTGCTGCGCGTACCAGATGCCCAGCTGGGCAGGAGACAATGGAAAGGCACCGGGCGGCAGCAGGCCGGGTTGTGACCCAGAACCCGCAGGTGCCCGTTCGCCATCAGTTTCACCGTTTCCGCCGAAATCCAGCCGGTTCAACCGTAACCTCGCTTCCGGAACACCACGCAAGCGCTCCCCGCCAACACCCGGACGTGGCGCCCACCCGTCCAAGCGTGGCGCCTGCGTCTCCGGTGTTCTGTTCTCATATCAATCAGGCAAAAATGTTCGTCTGAACTATCTGTCCAAGAGGCAAACCTTGTTACATGGGCTCGACTGTGCCCAACGACCACTGACCGGCTCTGCCGGGACTGTCACTGCGGATCACCGGAACAATCTACCGTCGCCGTGCGCACCCGACCAACCAACCGTTATAGCCGAGCAACATCAATGCAGGCAGAGGGGTTTCAGCCGGTCCGACGAAGGGCTGTTGCCGTTCTCACACCGTTCCTCGGTGTGACATCTGGGCACCACCGGGTCAGGAGTGGCGCAGTCGGGCCGGGTCGTAGAGATGGGATTCGGCGCAGGGCGCAGTGGGCGTCAGCGCACGTCCGACCAAGATCACCGCGGCTTGCCGCAATCCGGCAACCTCGACCTGGTCGGCGATATCGGTCAGGGTGCCGCGCAGGATCCGCTGTTCGGGCTGGCTGGCGCGGTACACGACGGCGACCGGGCAGTCCGGGCCGTAGTCGGCGGCCAGCTCGCCGGCCAGCGCACGGATGCTGGTGATGGCCAGGTGCAGCACCAGGGTGGCGCCGGTCGCGGCGAAGTTCGCCAGGGCTTCCGAATCGGGCATCGCGGTCGAGCGGGCCTGGGTGCGGGTGAGCACGACCGACTGCACGAGTTCGGGCACGGTCAACTCGGCGCCGAGCAGCGCAGCCGCGGCGGCATAGGCGGGCACGCCGGGCGTGACGTCCCACGGGACACCCTGCGCGTCCAGCCTGCGGGTCTGTTCGGTGAGCGCCGAGTAGAGCGATGGGTCGCCCGAGCACAGCCGGGCCACGTCCTTCCCCGATCGGGTGGCGCGCACCAGATGGCCGGTGATCTGGGCGAGGTCCAGATGCTGGGTATCGATCAGCTCCGCGTCCGGCGCGCAGTGCGACAGCACCTGCGGGTCGAGATAGGTGCCCGCGTAGAGGCAGACCGGGGAGGCTCGCAGCAGAGCGACCGCGCGCACGGTCAGCAGGTCCGCGGCGCCGGGCCCCGCCCCGATGAAGTGCACGGTCATGCGGTGAGTGTATTCAGGCCGTCACATCGCACTGTGCGATGACCTCCAGTGGGCACCGGCACTACTCGAATCGCCCGGCACGCCGTTGCACTCCCGAACTCCTCGGCCCGATCCGCACTCGTGTACCGGCCGCCGATCTCGGTGAGGTCGGCAACTGGTTCGCGGACGGCCGTGGCCGGCCGATGACTCGGGATGCCGACCGGCGGAAATACCTCGACTCGATAAGGACGCGGGAGGTTTGCCGGGGCCAGTGTGGTCTACCCGACATTTACCAGCACGTAGTGCCACTGATGAACCCGCTGTTCGGCGAGTCGCAGTCGAAAAACAAGCAAGGAGTGATCGTCGTGAAGGCCGGAGCACGAATAGCGGTGGGGGTGGGCGTCGGCTACTTCCTGGGCCGCACTCGCAAGATGCGACTGGCATTGTCGCTGGCAGGCGCGGTATTGGCCAGGCGGTCTTCGGGAGGGCCGCAGGAGTTGCTACAGCGAGGGACCTCATTGATCAGCTCGTCACCGGAGCTGGCCGAGATCACCGAAACGGTTCGCGGGGAGTTGCTGGGGGCGGCGCGGGCAGCGGCGGTCACCGCCGCGAGCCATGGGATCGATTCCCTGAATTCCCGCCTGCAGCAACGGCCGGCGGGAACCCGAGCGGACGCTGAAGCCGAAGAGTCTCGAGAGCTCACCTCGGGCCGCGGCGAGGAAGAGTACGACGAAACCTCCGAGGCCGACTACGCCGGCGACGACTACGAACGCGAATCCGACGAGGAGGATCTGGAGGACGAGTACCAGGACGAAGAGGGCACACCGGAAGAGGACACCGAAGCCGAGGACTTCGAAGCCGAGGAGAGCGACGAAGACGAGAGCGACCGGGAAACCCGGGAGCCCGCCCGCGCACGACAGGCGACGCGCTCTGGGCGGACCCGAGCCGGTGAGTCGCGCCCCCGGCGACCGGACAAGGCATCCAGCTCTGGGGCCAGGAAGTCGGCTACTCCCGGCCGGCGTCGTGTCCGCGCCGACGCTGACGTCGCCGAGCACGCGCCGGTGCGGCGTACGAGGAGGTGAATCCCGATGGTGCGGAAATCTCTCGAAGACGTCCCCGGCACGGTGGGCAAGGCCGCCACCGGCACCGTGAGCCGAGTCGGCAAGACCGCTGCCGGCACCGCGGGCCGGGCCGGCAAGGCTGCGACCGGCGCGGCCGGAACCGCTCAGCGAAAGGTCGAGGAGGTCACCCCGACCGGGCAGCTACAGCAATCGCTGCAGGACCTGGCCGGAACCCTGGCCGGACGTGCGCTCTCCGGCGTCTCGGACACCATGTCAGGGACGGCCGAGCGCCTGAACCAGTACGCCGAAGGCGGTGGCGGGAATCTGTTGGCGGCGGTGACCGGCATCGAGAAGCTCGCCGACGGTAAATCGCCGATGCAGGCAGTCATGAGCGCCGGAATGGATGGGTTCAAGCACACCGCCAAGGATGCGTTCCAAGGCGTAAAGGAATCACTTGTCGGCGGGAAGGGGAAGGGCTCCGGCGGTAAGAAGCTGAAGCTGACGAACATCGTCGAGCAGGTCGATGTCGGCGCTCCGATCCGCCTCACCTATGACCAGTGGACCCAGTTCGCGGACTTCCCGAAGTTCATGAAGAAGGTCGAGCAGGTCGAACAGGCCGCCGACCAGAAGCTGGAGTGGACCGGCAAGGTCTTCTGGTCCCGACGGACCTGGCAGTCCACGATCCTCGAGCAGGAGCCGTTCGAACGGATCGTGTGGCGCTCGAAGGGCGACAAAGGCTACATCGACGGGGCGGTGACCTTCCACGAGCTCGCCCCCGATCTGACCCGCGTCATCATGGTGCTCGAATATCACCCCCGCGGATTCTTCGAGAAGACCGCCAACCTTTGGCGTGCGGTCGGCCGCCGGGCCCGCCTGGAACTGAAGCATTTCCAGCGTCACGTCATGACCGAGAGCCTGCTGCACCCGGATGACATCGAAGGCTGGCACGGCGAGATCCACGACAAGAAAGTCGTCAAAGACGACGAGACCGCCCGTCGCGAAGAGCAGGAAAGCGCGGAAGACGAGGGGCCGGAAGACGAAGACCGGGAACTCGAGGACGAAGTCCCCGAAGACGAGGAATCGGAGGACGAGGAGAGAGAACCCGAGCCGGCCCGTCGTCGACCTGCGGCCCGGCACATCACCACATCCAGAACCCGATCGGGGGATAAGCGAGGAGGACAAATATGACGATCGAACCTGCAGGCCGAGGAGGAGGGGGCGCCGGCACCATGGCCCGCCCGAACTCCTCGGGTCTGGCCGAAGTCATCGACACGATTCTCGACAAGGGATTGGTCATCGACGCATTCGCGCGGGTGTCGCTGGTCGGCATCGAATTAGTGACCATCGACGCCAGGGTCGTAGTGGCCAGCGTTGACACCTACCTGCGGTTCGCCGAGGCAGTCAACCGGCTGGAGATTTCCGACACCGAACCGAAGGGCCTACCCGACCTGGTCGGCGAGATCACCGAGGGCGGCGCGAAACACAAGACCAAAGGCGCTATCGAGGCCGCGGGCGAGAAGGTCATGAACTTTCTCGACGACGTGGAGGACAAGCGCCAGACGGCGAGTCGGTCATCGAAACGAAGGGAGAGATGATGCCCACCGAGCAAGCCACCGCGCCGCACCGCGAACGCGGTCGGACCAACGGGGTGTACGTGTACGGCATTGTGCCGGCCGATGTGCAGCCCGAAGAGCACGCATCCGGTGTAGGAGATCCGCCGAGCGACGTCTCGACGGTGCGCCATGGCGAGATCGCCGCGCTGGTCAGCGAGATTTCAGTCGATCGGCCACTCGGCACGCCCGACGACCTCACGGCCCACGCGAAATTGTTGGACGGTTCCGCGGCTGTCACGCCGGTACTGCCGCTGCGGTTCGGAGCGGTGATGTCCGATGCGGATTCGGTCGAGAAGGAGCTGCTCGAAGCTCACCTCGACGAGTTCCGTGCCGCGCTGGAGGAACTCGAGGGCCGCGCGCAGTTCGTGATCAAGGGACGCTACGTCGAGAAGACCATCCTGAGTGAGCTGGTCAACGAGAACTCCGAGGCCGCCCGGCTACGGGAGGAAATCCGCGACAAGCCGGAAGACGCCACCCGTGATGCCCGCATGGCGCTGGGCGAGATCATCAACCAGGCGATCGAGGCCAAGCGTGCCGAGGACACCCGCCGGGTCACCGCTGCGCTCGACGCACTCGAACCCCTTGTCAGCGAGCGAGACCCCACCCACGAGGAAGACGCCGTCCACGTCGCGGTCCTCATCGAATTGTCTCGGCAGGGCGAACTCGAGGAGGCTTTGGGAAGACTCGCCGAGGAATGGGACGGCCGCGTGGAGATAAGTCTGCTCGGCCCGATGGCGGCCTACGACTTCGTGATGAAGCGGGAACCGGCGGGCTGACGCATGGGCCTGCTTTCCTCGATCCTCTCGTTACCGTTCGCCCCGGTCCGCGGCGTGATCTGGCTGGGTGAACTGATCCAGGACCAGGTCGAGCAGCAACTCCACGACCCGGCGATCGCTCGGCGGGAACTGGAGGAGATCGACGCGGCCCTTGCGGCGGGTCAGCTGTCGGAGGAGGAGCACAGGGCTGCGCAGCAGGCGGTCCTCGACCGGATGGTCCGGCCGTCCGCCGGCACGGTACCGCCCGAAGGGAAGGAGTGATCCCGCGTGAGCGGCAAAACCAGCCACGAGCCCGAACCTGCTCCACTGACCGCGGCGCAGGCCGGCACCGCGGCGATCGACCACCTCATGGAGCTGACCTCGAAGGAAGCGCAGGGGGCTACCTCCGTGGAGCCGACGGACCAGGGGTGGACGGTGGAGGTCGAGGTGCTCGAGGACCACCGCATCCCCTCGTCGGCGGACATGCTGGCGCTCTACGAGGTGGAGATCGACCTGGACGGAAACCTGTTGGCCTACCGCAGAACCAAGCGCTACAGCCGCGGCAGCAGCGACATCGGCGGAAGGAATCGAACATGACCGTGGTCGGGGGCGGATCGTCGTCGGTACCACAGCCCTACGGCGGCGGACACCAGTCGACGAACCTCGGCGACATCCTCGAACGGGTTCTCGACAAGGGCCTGGTGATTGCCGGCGACATCCAGGTGAACCTGCTCGACATCGAGCTGCTCACCATCAAGCTGCGGTTGGTGATCGCCTCGCTGGAGACAGCGAAGGCGGTGGGCATCGACTGGTGGGAAACCGATCCCTGGCTCAACAGCAAAGCCCGCACGCTCGAGCGGCAGGATCGGGACCTCGAACTCGAGAACCGCGAACTGCGCGACCGGATCGCCGAACTCGAAGCCGGACGCGACCGCCACGCACCCATCGAACGCGCCCGCCGACCGGCGGAAGAGGAGGACCGTGACTGACGGTGCCGGGGTCTGGCTGTACGCGGTGACGGTCGACGGCGGCGCCGTCGGCAAGCTGGGTCACGTGACCGGGGTGGCGGGTGAGGCGGTGCGTCTCGTGGTCTCGAAAGGCCTGGCGGCCGTTGTCGGGACGGTCCCGCTCGAGGCTTTCGGGAAGGAACCGCTGCGGCGCAATTTGGAAGATCTGACCTGGCTGGAGGCGACGGCCCGGGCGCATGACACCGTCGTCTCCGCTGTCGCGCGACGGGGTCCGGCTGTCCCGCTGCGCCTGGCCACCGTCTATCTCGACGACGACGGAGTCCGCGGTCTGCTCGAGGAGCGGCGGGCGGACTTCGAGTCGGCACTCACCCTGGTGACCGACCGCACGGAGTGGGGCGTCAAAGCCTACGGCGACCGCGCCGCCCTCACCGCCGCGGTGGCCGAGGCCAAGGCGGCGAGCAGTGACAGGGGCGTCGGCACGGCATATCTGCTCCGTCGCAAAGCCCAGCTGTCCGCGCAGGAGACGGTCGAACGTGACGCCGCAGCGCGCGCCGACGAGATCCATGCACGCCTGGTACGACATGCCGCCGCCGGCCGGCGTCAGGCCGCGACCGATCCCGCGCTGAGCGGCAGGCGGGACTGGATGGTGCTCAACGGCACCTACCTGGTGGACGATGCGCGCGCCGACGAGTTCGTCTCGACAGTCGGGGAACTCGGGAAGGAATATCGAGGTATCCGGCTCGAGCTCACCGGTCCGTGGCCACCGTATTCGTTCGCCGGCATGGAACGGGAGCCCCTGTGAGGAACGCCGACGGGGAGCGCCGCATCGCCCTCATCGACCTACTGGACCGGGTGCTGGCGGGCGGGGTCGTCATCTCGGGCGACATCAGGCTCTCCCTCGCGGATGTCGACATGGTGCAGATCTCGCTGCGGGCCCTCATCTCCTCTATCACCCCCCTTTCCGCCGAACCACTCGAGTCCGCCGCACCGCGCGATGCGCTGGAGGCGCGCAGGGATGACTGAATTCGGCGGCATCCCCCCACATATCGACTCGAATCCCGAATCCGTCGAGCGCGGGCTCGTCACGCTCGTGCTCACCCTGGTGGAGTTGCTCCGGCAACTGATGGAGCGACAGGCGTTGCGGCGGGTGGACGAGGGCGACCTGAGCGACGAGCAGATCGAGCGGATCGGCACCACCCTGATGCTGCTCGAGGAGCGAATGGAGGAGTTGCGGAACCACTTCGGGCTGACCCCTGAGGATCTCAACATCGACCTCGGACCGCTGGGGACGCTGCTTCCCCGGGAGTGAGGCCCGAACCGAGAAGTCAGGCCGTCGCGTCGAAGTGTGCGATCACTTTCGAGGGCCGGAGTCGGACGACGAGTTCGCCTGGCACGCCGTTGCGCTTGCCGAACTCCTCGGCCCGGTCCGCGCCCATGTAGCGTCCGCCGATCTCGGTGGCGGTGCGCAGCAGTTCGTCCGGGTCCTCGGAAAGCGTCACGGTCCCTTGCAACTGGACCGATGGGTACGGCGGCTCCTCCAGGTCGACGCACACCGCGATGCGCGCGTCGCGCGCGAACGCCTTGCCCTTGACAGTGGACTTGCCGGTATTGAAGACCAAGGCGTCACCGTCGAGGATGAACCAGACCGGCGTGACCATCGGCCTGCCGTCGGCCGCCACGAACGCCACCTTGCCCGTTCGAGTGCCGTGGGTAAGGAACTCGCGCACTTCGGGATCCGAGAGAGAGGCCATTGGTAGTCCGGGGCTCTCGCCCCTTTCCCCTTTCAATTCCGTGCGTGCGGTTTTCCCGCACACGGCTTACCGATGATCGTCATGACAGGGTTACGCTGCCTTCGGGTAGCGGACGGTGCCGCGAAGCCGGTGCAGGCCGTGCCCG
>NZ_JBFRFQ010000077.1:0-15844 GCF_052114905.1 Nocardia sp. 2TAF39 | reverse complement strand
CTACGACCCAAACTGCCATCACGCCGCACAACGCCTCACAGCATGAGGACTTGACTCAAGGGACTCAAACGCTACCTCGCCCGCGAGCTCTACCAGCTCATCACCGCCGAACCCGCCCACACCACCACTTGACATCCATAGGAGCATCCAGCGCAAATCCTTTCCTACAACCCTCGAAAGGACACCACCCGGGCTCGTGGAACCGGCAGCCACCCGATGACACGGGGCGGTCGGCCAAACCCACCAGCCCGAATACCATCGAAAACCTCAACCCGAAGCCGATCAGGCCAGCACGTCAGGCACGAGAAAGATTGAGGCTAGAAGTTTCCCTTGGCGATTTCCTTCAATGCCGCCTTCTCCAACTCCGCTTCGGCCAAAAGCCGCTTGAGCGTCGTGTTTTCGCGTTCGAGGTCTTTCAACCGCTTCGCGTCGTCGGCTTTCAGTCCGCCGAACTGGTTACGCCACCGGTAATAGGTGGCCTCGGTGATCTGCAGCGTCCGGCACACATCCGCGACGTCCTTGCCCTCGCCGAGCAGCCGATCGGCCTCGGTCAACTTGCGCACGACCTGCTCAGGGGTGTGCCTCTTCCTCGTGGTCATCGTCATCGAGCCTTCCCGCCCACAACATGGGCCGCAAGACTCACACAGCCGATGGACCGACCTCACGGGGTCAGGTCACTAACGTCCATCAACCTGCGGCGAAACAGAATTTGTCCCTCGACTCTTCGTATCATCGGCTCGCGAGGGGTGCCTCCACGAACCCCTGGGCGACTTCCTCGAAGGTCCTCAGGAGTGTGTTCGCGGCCGGAGTGAGACGCTGCTCTGCCATGTGCGCAAGCAGAATTCGCCGGGACGGGGCCCCGCCGGTCAGCGGAATGACGCGGACGTCCTCGCGAAGGTTCGACAGCGCAAGTCGGGGCGCCAGCGATACGCCGAGGTCGACCGCCACCATGGCCTGGGCTTCCTGGTAGTCGTTTGCCGCAAATGCTACCGAGGGGGTGAATCCTGCTGCGTTGCAGGCCTTTTCCAAGGCTAACCCGACCGGATGGTTGTCCTCACGGGTGATCCATTGCTCATCGGCGAGTTCGTCCATCGCGATTGTCTTCCGATCGGCGAAGCGATGGTTGACCGATACGACGAGCGTCGGTGGATCGATCAGGAGTTCATGCACCGCGAGCTCCTGATCGTCGACGCGAGCCCACGCGTAGTCCCAGAGCAGCGACAGTTCGACTTCGCGCGTGTCGAGCATCGCGCGCAATTGCGCGAATCGGGAGCTGCGCACGGTCAGGGCCACGGCCGGATGGCGGGCCTTGAACAGCTTGACCACCGACGGCAGCAGACTCGATCCGGCCGTGGGAAAAGTCCCGATCCGCACGGTGCCCGAGCGGAGTCCGGCGATGTCGTCGAGCTCCCTGCGCGCGGCAAGCAGTTGAGTCTCGATGCGCTCGGCACGACGAGTCAACATGGCCCCCGCCTCGGTCAGCCGAATGCCGCGCGCGTGCCGTTCCAGCAGCGGTTGGCCGGCCTCGGTCTCGAGCTTGGCGATCTGTTGGGAGACCGCCGAGGTCGTGTAGTTCAGCTGTGCCGCGGCTGACGTGATGGAGCCGGCGCGCACCACATCGATCAGCAACAACAGGCGACGAGGGTCGAGCATGGTGCGGCTCCAGAGTTTAGTAGAAGTTAAACCTCCTCAAGGTTTTCGAAATTGTACTCCAGTGTCCGAGGCTGCACGCTTGTCTGTGTCACCGTGACCCGGCTCACGAACAGCTGGGAGTCGCGCGGTGGTTCACAGATCCTCTTCACGAGCGAAAGGCGGGCCGGACGGGTGTTCACACTCCGCGGAACCTGGATGCGCGGAGGGACTAGCAAATGCTGGCTCTTCAACGCGGTTGACGTCGACCCCTTGATCGGACGGGCCGGCGGGCTCGACGCCATCCTGACATCGGCCTTCGGCTCGGGCGATCCCCGCCAACTCGACGGTGTCGGCGGCGGCAGTTCCACTACATCGAAGGCCGCGGTCGTCCGACGCTCCAGCACGCGTGGTATCGACATCGACTACCTATTCGCACAGGTGGCGATCGGGGACCGGCGAGTGGAATGGGGCAGCAACTGCGGGAACTGCGCGACAGCGATCGGTCTGTACGCGCTGCAGGCAGGGCTCGTTGCGGTCGACACCGCGACCACGACGGTGCGCATGCGCAACCAGAACACCGGAGCGATCCTCACCGCGGAGATCGCCACCCCGAATGGAATCGTGCCCGCCGAGGGCACTGCCGCCGTCCCGGGCACGAGCGCTCTCGGCGTCCCGGTCTCGCTAACCTTCACCGATCTGGCCGCCGACCACCGATCATTTCTACCGACCGGTGCGGCGTCGGATCGGATCACGGTCGGTGACAACAACTATCGAGCCACACTGGTGATCGCCGGCGCCCCTGCCGCCCTGTTCCACGCCACCGACCTAGGACTGACCGGCACCGAGGACAACAATCTGATCGCCGAGCGCCTACCCCTGCTCATCGCGCTACGCGCCGCGTCCTCGCTGCGGATGGGGCTCAGCCGCGCCGGTGATCCCGTCTCGCACGCGATCCCGAAGGTCGGCATCGTCGGGCCGCCACACGACTACCGCACCAGCACGGGGGTATATACCACCGCGGAGGAATACGACGTTTCGGTCCGGATGGTCTCCATGCTCGCGCCGCATCCCGCGATCGGACTCACCTCAGCCGTCGCCGTGGCAGCCGCGGCGACCGTGCCCGGCAGCATAGTCGCCGACAACGCCCGCATCGGGTGGCCCGGATCCCTGCGACTGGGCACCCCGGCCGGCATCCTCGAGCTCGACGTGACCTCGACACCGGATGGTGTCCCCGAGTCCGTCACCTTGTATCGAGCCGCCCGGCGCATCGCTACCGCAGAGCTCTTCATCACGCCGACGACGCTCCTGGCCGGATCCGCATGACGCCCAGGCACCGGCGGACGGCCGAGAAATCTGATCCGAACCGCCGAATCACCAGAACTCGACGCGGTAGTCGACCACAATCGCCCCCCAGGCAGACCGCATAGCCCGAGCGGAACCAACACGAACGGGCGAACAGTCGGCCACCCCGTGGACATCGCTGTCCAGGATGAAGGAAACACATGAAAGTCACGATCGACAACCTGACTCTCGCGTACGCGGGCAACATCGTGGTACGCGACCTCTACCTCGATATCGCCGACGGCGAATCACTGGTTCTGCTCGGGCAATCCGGATGCGGTAAGACCAGCACCATGCGATGCGTCGCCGGCCTCGAAACCCCCGACGCCGGACGTATCGCCATCGGTGATCGAGTCGTCCACGACTCGACGAAAGGCCGCACCGTTCCGCCCCACAAACGCAATGTCGGGATGGTGTTCCAGTCGTACGCGGTGTGGCCGCACCGCACCGTGTTCGAGAATGTCGCGTTCTCGTTGAAGATGCAGAAGGTCGGAAAGCAGGAGATCCGCACGCGGGTGCTCGAGGCATTGGACTTGGTAGGCATGCGGGAGCTGGCCGACCGAGGTGCCAGCCTGCTCAGCGGCGGGCAGATGCAGCGGGTCGCGCTCGCGCGAAGTCTGGTGATGCGCCCGAGCGTGCTGCTGCTCGACGAGCCGCTGTCCAACCTCGACGCTCGCCTGCGCGAACGCCTCCGGATGGAGTTGCGCGAGCTGCAACTGCGACTCGGACTGACGACCGTGTACGTCACCCATGACCAGGTCGAAGCGTTCGCCCTGGCCGACCGCATCGCGCTGATGCATCAGGGGCGCATCGTGCAGATCGGTACTCCGGAGGAGATCTACACCAAGCCGACATGCGCCTCGATCGCGGACTTTCTCGGTGTCGGCAATATCTTCCGCTGCACGACCGGCACGGGACAACGCGGTGCGGTCGAGCTGACCGACTACCCGTCCATCGCGGTCCGGGTGGATGCCACCCCAACCGAGTCCGGCCCGATCATCGTCTGTCTGCGCCCGGAGGATCTGCTGGTCACCGCGGCCGACGACACCAGGCCCGACGGGCAGTCCTGGACCGGCCGCGTCGAAGTCGCCAGTTATCAGGGCGCGTCGATCCGGTACCGGGTGACACTGGATGACGGTCCCGAAGTAGAAGCCATCGCCACCGGCCACACCAGCCGGGTCCTGGGGATCGGCGAGCGCGCGGTGGTCACCGCCGTCTCGGGCGGTGCCCAAGTCCTGCGCGATGACCGCGTCGAGACGACGGCGGTGCCCGCATGAGTGCCCTCGCCACCGGGCCGACCACGGATCAGCCCCGCTCCGAAAGTATCGAGCCCGCAAGGAAATCCACAGCGTCCCGATACCGGCGGCCCCGAGTGCGGCGCTGGCTCCCGGTGCTGCTGCAATTGGCTCTGCTCGCCCTCATCGTGCTGTGCCCGATGTTCTTCATCGTCATTGGCGCGTTCACCGACAAGTCCGAACGAACCTCGCTGTTCGACTTCGGCGACTTCACCCTGGACAACTTCCGGGTGCTCGGCTCCGGTACCGCACGGTCGGCGATGCTGAACTCGGCCGCCGTCGGGATCGGCGCGTCGCTGCTGGCGCTGGCGATCGGTTGCACGCTCGCCTTCTTGGCAGCCCGCACCGATATCCCCGGCCGGAAACTCATCTACGGCATCGGAATCGCTCCACTGTTCCTGCCCGCACTCGTCGGCTCGCTGGCGTGGGTACTGTTGGGAGGGCCCGCCACCGGCTACCTCAATCTGGCTTTGAACAGCATCGGCCTGCCCAATGCGATCAATATCTACAGCTTCGGCGGGATGATCTTCGTCCTCGGCCTCTATTACGCGCCGTACCCGTTTCTCATGGTGCACTCGGCGCTGTCGCTAATGAATCCCGATCTCGAGGACGCGGCCAGTCTGCACGGGGCCAAACTCACCCAGATGCTGCGCAAGGTCACGTTCCCGCTGGTCATGCCTGCCGTCGTTGGCTCGGGCATCTTGGTCTTCGCCCTGTCCGTCGAGAACTTTCCGGTCGGTCAGGTCATCGGTGTGGCAGGCGGTATCGACACGCTGCCGACCATGATCTACCGACTGATGAACGCCTCGCCCGCCCGTTCCAATGACGCGGCCGCCGTCGCCGTCGTGCTCACGGTGCTGCTGGTCGTCGTGGTCGCGTTCCAACAGCGGGCGATGGCCGGCAAGCAGTACACGACCGTCACAGGTAAAGGTGTGCGGGCCCGCAAGGTTCCCCTGCGCGGTTGGCGCCGTCCCGCCGCTGTCTTCGCCTGGGTGTACTGCGCCCTGGCGGTGGTGCTCCCGGTGTTCGCGCTCATTCTCGCGAGCCTGCAAACCAGTCCCTATGTCGCCGACCTCGGGCAGTTGGGCCGCCCCGGCGCGTTGTCCCTGTGGGGTATGGGACAGACACTGAGGAGTTCCGATTTCCACCACGTCGTGGTCAACAGCGTCACCGTCGGTGTCGCGACCGCCGCGATCGGAACCGCGCTCTGCTTCGCCCTCGCCTACACCCGGTATCGCACCAACGCGCCCGGCCGCAAGCTACTCGAATACGTTGCCATGCTCCCGCTCGCCGTACCCGCCGTCGTGCTCGGACTTGGTTTGCTGTGGACCTGGCTGGCTATGCCGATACCGCTCTACGGAACCCTCGCCGTCCTGGTCATCGCCTTCGTCGCGGTGTTCCTCCCGCAGGGATACCGCGGCGTGTCGGCCTCGATCATCCAGCTCGACAAGGACCTCGAAGACAGCGCGGTGATGCTCGGCGCACGCAGGTATAGAGCCATCAGCTTCGTCACCGCACCACTGCTGCGGGTCGGACTCTCCTCCACCTTCCTGCTGCTGTTGATGCTGTCCATGCGGGAACTGACCGCGGCGCTGTTCTTGTTCACCTCGGACACGCGATTGCTGTCGATCGCGATCTTCGACGCCTACGACAACGGCTCCTTCCAAGCCGCAGCCGAACTCAGCCTGCTGTATTGCGTCGTCATCGCCACCCTCGCCGTGCTGTCGCGCCGCCTCGGATCCAAGGAAACCGTCTGATGAAGAAGATCGTGATCGGGCTGAGCGCCGCCTTACTAGCCGCACTGACCGCCTGTGCACCGCCCCCGGCAGGCCAACCATTGGCCCGACCGGCCCAGAGCATCCAACGAGACGACGCGCTGATCATCAACGGCGAGCAGATCGCCGACCAGAGCCTGTGGAAACAAGCCAGGGCCGAGGGCAAGCTCACCCTCTACAGCGGCTACACCCAAGCCAGCGAAGCCACACTTCTGCACCAATTCGAAGCCGATACCGGTATCAAGGTCAAACAGATCCGGCTGACCCCCAACCGCCTGTACGAGCGAATCGTCGCCGAGCACGGCGCGGGCAAACTCAAGGCCGACATCGTTCGCATCTCCGACGCCGGATTCGCGCACGGCCTCGCCGAACGGGGCGTCTTTCAGCCATACCAGCCATCGACCGCGACGAACCTACACGACGACGTGATCTTCGACGGTGGCTCGTACTACCGCACCTTCGACCCTGTTTACACCTTCGGCTACAACACCGCGCTGGTCCACGCCGACGCGGCGCCGACCAGTTGGCGATCACTACTGGACAACCGGTGGTCCAACAAGCGGGGCATCGCCCAAGCCGGCGCCGGTGGCAGCGCTCTCGCACTGACCCGGTTCCAGCGGGCGACGCTCGGTGACGACTACCTCCGTCAATATGCTTCCGGGGCAAGGGTTTTCGATTCAATCGGTGCCCAGCTCGACGCGCTGGCCCGCGGCCAGATCGACGCGGGCACTGTTGTCGTCAGCGCCGTCAATATCGCGAACAACGCGAACGCGCCGGTGAAGTTCGTCGTCCCGGAGGAGGGCGTCACGGCATACGACTACTACACCGGGGTCGCCTCCACCGCGACGAACACCGCTGCCGCCAAGCTGTTCCTCAACTGGAACCTCGCCAAACGCGGCCAGCAAGTCTTCGCCGACATGGGTGAGTATTCGGTCCGCACCGACATCGCCGCGCCCAATGTGCGCGGCGTGCAACTGCCAGATTTCACCGACCCCAGGGTGCACCGGATCACGCCCGCCGAGTCGATCAGCAACGCCGCCACCGACCAACGGGCCTGGAACGCAATCTTCGGCTACAACCAATAGATGCGACCATGACCGCCCACCGCGTCACGATCTGACGCGGTGGGCGGTTCCGATGCCGGAAGCTCCGGTTGATCCCGCTTCGTGCGCTGCCCTCCAGACCGCAGTCCAGGTGGCTGAGCTGGCCTGCTGGTGGCGAGCTAAACGCTAACTTCGCCTGGCTGCAGGCCGCGCTGTAAGCAAGAGCGGAGCAGGGGGCGGGCATCGGTGCTGATGTCGGTATCGGAGACCTCATCGGATGAACATGAACAGTCAGGCCGCAAGGAGTTGGTGGACCGGGGCGCGGTGCGCGCGGTCATTCGCTTGTCGAGGGACCTGTACCCGGTGTCGTCGGTGGATACGACGGTGTGGGTGCTGGAACATCGGCGCCGCCGAGGACCCCAACCGCGCATTGTGATGGTCGATGCGACCTCGCTGAAACTCAAATCACGTGAGCGTGAGCGGCCGGTCCTCGCGGGTGCAGAACAGATCTCCGCACTGGTGCGGGATCCCTTCGATCTGGTTCCGGGGGAATCTCGCAGCGTCGTAGTCGAGCACGCGATCGGGCTGGCCAGGACTCGACCGGAATGTGGGCGCCGATCAGCTACAGCAGCACTGGCAGCAGCTCGCGGTCGTCGTGTGGATTCAGGCCTGATCGCCGTGCCGCGGTGAGAATCTCGCGGACTCGGGCGTCGCCGAACGAGGGAATCTCGTTCTCCGGCGGCAGGCCCGTCCATCGCAGCCGATGCCAGTGGTGGGTTTGCGGGTCCTGGAAGAACACTGTTCGTGCATCTCGGGGGTCGCGTCGAATGACCCAGCGGCGTTTGTGCTTTCCGCCGCGTGGAGACGGTTCGTTGCGGTAAGGGTCGAGGGCGTCGCCGTCGTAGTAGAGGCTGCGGATCTTCACGCCGCGTTAGGGTAAATGACGACGTGGTGGGCGGGCAGCAGTTGGTAGTAGAGCTGCGGAGACGGGATCTGCATCGCGAACCCGCCCTGAGCCATCGCCGCAGCGAACAATGTGTTCGGGCTGTGATCACCGACCGGATCCCACGACGGAGCATGCTCACCCAATCGACGGTTCTGCCAAACCTCACGATCCAGGCCGCGTTCAGGTGCTCCATCTCCCCGACAGTCAGCACGGCGTCGGTTTCGGGGTCCGCACCGCGGTCGGCGACATCGGCACTCGAGGGCCTGTCGACACTGAAGACCCCGGCGCGCCTGCTCCTGGGCGAATACGACCGGGCGATCCCGAAACGATACTACGTCCGCCGTTTCCTGCGGGAGCTACCCGCCACGGCGGATCGGATCCTGATGCACGGTGTCGGCCACGTCCCGATGCTGGAGGCACCGGACCGTATCGCCACGCTCATCGCCGAACACGTCTCCGCCAGCCGCGCCATCTCCGCGCGGTGTGAAAGCATGCAGAATTGAACGGAAGTGCGGAGCGATCCGCACCGGACCGGGTGCGAGGTGGAGCCGTCATGCCCCGCCGGGCTGCCCGATCGGCCGGTGGAGTCCGGTCCCCAAGGCGCCGCGCGCGAGCCACACGGTAACCGTGAACAGCGCCACTCCCCCGACTGCGAGTCCGGCACCGACCGCCGCGGGTGCCGTGTAGCCGTACCCGGCAGCGATAACCAGCCCGCCCAACCAGGCGCCCGAAGCATTGGCCATATTCAGTGCGGCGTGATTGAGCGCGGCGGCCAGGGTTTGCGCATCATGGGCCACATCCATCAGCCGGGTCTGCAATCCGGGCGCAAGCGCGGCGCTCGATGCTCCGACCAGGAAGGCGCCGATGCCGGCGGTGTACGGATTACGTGCGGCGACAACGAATCCGGCGAGGATGACAACCATCGAGAGCAATGACACGAACACCGCGCGGTCCACCCCGCGATCGGCCAGCACACCGCCGAGTATATTGCCGGTGACCATGCCCGCCCCGAACAGCATCAGCACGATCGGCACCAGATCCTGCCCCATACCGGCCACATCGGTGAGCGTCGTGGTGATGTAGGTGAAAACGGCGAACATGCCGCCGAAACCGATGGCGCCCACCGCTAAGGTGAGCAGCACCTGGGGGCGCCGGAGCGCACCGAGTTCGGTGCGCGGATCGGTCACCCTAATTCCGTTCAGCTCGGGAACGAATCGCGCGATGGCGACGACGGTGGCTGCTCCGATGACCGCGACCACGGCGTATCCGTCACGCCAACTGAGGTGCTGACCGAGCCATGTGGCGGCCGGCACGCCGATCACGTTGGCGGCGCACAATCCCAGAATGACGACTGCTACCGCTTTGGCACGCTGTCCTACCGGAGCCAAGGTGGCGGCGGCCAGCGATGCCACCCCGAAATAGGCGCCGTGCGGCAATCCGGAGACGAACCGGGCGAGAACGAGCGTTTCGAACGAGGGCGCCACCACCGTGGCGGCATTGCCCACAGTGAATCCGATCATCAATGCGATCAGCAGCCGCTTGCGGGGCATCCTCGCGGACAGCGCCGCGATCAGGGGAGCACCGACCACCACTCCGAGGGCATAGGCCGAAACGGCGTGCCCGGCAGTGGGTTCGGACACCGTCATGGCATGTGCGACATCCGGCAGCAAACCCATAGCGATAAATTCGGTGGTACCGATGCCGAACCCACCGAGTGTCAACGCCAATATGGCCGGGATATGCCAATCCTTGCGCGGAAGTGTCGATAAATCGTCGGTCGGTTCAGCAGCCGTGGATTGTGATTCCGGAGCGCGGGCGGGTACGGAGTTGCTCATGGTCAAGCGATACACACCGGACACCCCACCTCTCAGCAGTGGGAAGATGACCTTGCTCACTGTCCCGGTCCAGGTTTCACCGAGATGACGTCACCAAGACATGCAGGTGGCAAAACTGCCTTCGACGGGAAAAATTCGGCATCCCCTGATATCATCTGCCGCCCGCGAATCGTCCCCGCGAGACGTTGTCGGACCTTCCGAAACCCGAAATCGCCGCGGCCGGCCACACGGCCGCACCGGCGCCCCGCGACGGCGCGTGCGATCTGGTCGAGACCGGCAGCGTCGGTTGGCGTCCCGCAGTCGGTTCCGATACACCGGTCGCCTTCGCTATATCAGGCAACAACCCTGTGGCGACAAATTCGGTGGTGTCAATTCCGAATCCGCCGAGTGCCAGCGCGGATATACCGGCACTGTCGCGCCGAAATGGTTCCCCGCACCTTCGCCACGATCGAGGCCAGAGCCTTCTTCGACGGATAGGTGTAGACATTCATCTTGGCGGTTCCCTTCTTCCGGCGCCGCTGGATGCGGAACCCGAGGAAGTCGAATCCCTCGTCCAGGTGGCATACCCGGGACTTTCGACCGTCAGGCGTAGCCCCAGCGGGGCGATTACCTGCGCGACTTCGTCCCATAGCGCTTCCGCGTGGGCTTGGGTCCCGGCCACCATGATCACGTTTACAAAAGTGGACGTAGGGGTTCGAGTCCCCTTAGCTCCACTGATGTGGTCATTGCGCGAACCACTCCTTTGGAGGCCGTTTCCAGCGCCGAGCTGCCCCGCCGGGTGTGGTCTGGTCGCGCATCAGGCCTGACCGGGCGAGCTGTCAACCTTCGCCGAAAGCCGCGACCACAGTCGCAGCATCTGAACCGAGGACTCTTCCCACGTCGGCGCGGCCCACTGACCCGCCCTCAGTTCGGCGCGCCTGCGACTTCTTTCCTGCGGGTCCGCGCACAGCCGGATCACGTGACCGGCGAACGTGTCCGCGTCATCGGCGAAGCAGACGGCCGACCGCAGCGGTTCGGGTATGCCTTGGATTCCGCCGACGGTCGTGGACACCAGCAAGCAGGATCGCCGGATCGCCTCGATCATCTTGACCTTCACACCGCCGCCGATCCGCAGCGGGCACAGCACGATGTCGGACCGATCCAGCTCTGCCGGGAGATTGTCAACGTAGCCGAGCAGCTCCGCGCCCGCGCATTCCTCGCTCAGCCGGGCCAGCTCCGGGGTGAGATTCTTTCCGGCGAGTACCAGCCGGGCTTGCGGGACCCGCTCGCGGATTCGCGGAAAGACCTCGGCTATCAGCCAGGCGAATGCGTCTCGGTTAGGTGGGTAGTCGTAGTCAGCAACGAAGAACAGCCGTGGCGAGGTCAGCTGACCCTCGTCGGGCGGCCGCGATGGGGCCTGCGGCAGGTGATCCCAGCCGTTCGGGATCAGATGCGGATGCACCGCCGGATCCCGGTGGTGCATCTCCTCAGCGTCTTCGGGACTGAGCGCGACGACCGCTCCCGCTCCTCGCCACGCCGACAGCTCGCGCCGACGCAGTGCGCTGATTTCGGCGGCCGACACGAGGTGGCCCGTCTGCGCCCGCTGCGCCAGGAGCTGCGACTCGATGTTGTAGTCGACCACGACGGCGCGGGACCGCAGCTCCGGCGGGACCAGGGGCAACAAGAAGTGTCGTTCCAGATGAACGACGTCGTAGCCGCCGGTTTCGGTGGCCAGGCGCCGCATGAGCTCGGTGGCCGATCGCGACGCGCGCTCCGGAGCGGGTCCGGGAGCCGACTCGTCGGCGAAGATATGGGTGCTCAGGCCAGGGAGTTCGGGCACCGCGGCGGTGTCGCGGGCGATGTCCGCGTCCGGGGCGACCACGACAAGATCGACTTTTGCTTCGTCGAGGGCGCGACGCAGCAGCATTCCGCAGCGGATTCGTAGGCCGCCCACCGTCGGCCACGGCATTTCCGGCGATACGAACAGCACGCGGGATCGGGCGCCTTGGTAGGCACCGTTCGTGCGGCTCGTGTCCATGCAGACCCTCCAGCGTGATCGAAATCAAAGATGGTGGTGCGGCGGTTTCTTCGGTATCTTAGTCCCACTGTGGCGAGGTTACGATCCATAACAAGCGGTCGTTGAATCCTTGCCACACAACCGAACGAGACGAAAGCGGTACGCCATGCGTATTCTTGTCACTGGCGGTGCCGGTTATGTTGGTTCCGTATTGGTGCCCCTTCTTCTCGCGGAGGGACATCAAGTCAGAGTAATTGACTACATGAGGACCGGTGGCAGGGGACTCCTTTCCTGTTGTGCGCATCCCCGTTTCGAGTTGGTCCACCGGGACATGTTGGACGATGAGGCGCTGGCGTCCGCGCTGGAGGGCGTCGATGCCGTAGTCCACCTCGCGGCGATCGTGGGTCACCCGGCCTGTCAACGTGAGCCGGCGTATGCCTGGGCGATGAACGTGGACGCCACCCGCCGCCTGGTCGAACTTCGGGAGCGTGATCAGCGAGTTCTGTTCGCCTCCACTGGAAGTGTCTACGGAAAGGTCCGTGACGCCATCTGTACGGAGCAGACCGAACTCAACCCGCTCACTCTGTACGGGCGATCGAAGGCGGCCGCCGAGCAACTGGTGCTGGAGGGCGGGAACAGCGTTGTCTACCGCTACGCGACGGCGTTCGGGGTGAGCCCGTCCATGCGCGTCGACTTACTCGTCAACGATTTCGTGCACCAAGCCGTCCACCGCGGCAACCTGGTTGTCTATCAGGGCGATTCCCGGCGGACGCTGATTCATGTCCGGGACATGGCGAGGTCGATCGCCTTCGCGCTGCGGAACTGGGATTCCGTCGTCGACGACGTCTACAACGTGGGCGATGAGACGTTAAACCTATCGAAGGCTGACATCGTGGACAGAATCCGTGAACGCATCAACTGCTATCTACACTTCGCCGAATTTGCCGCCGATCCCGATCAGCGTGACTACGAGGTGTCATACGAGAAGATTCGCGCGAAGGGCTTCACAACGGAAATCGACCTCGAGACCGGGCTTGCCGAATTGACGACCGCGGTCAGGCTGGTGGCGTGATGACTGACGAACGGGACACTTGCCGGATCTGTGGCTCGCCCGCCCTGCACGAGGTGCTCGACCTGGGGAAGCTTGCGGTGTCGGATTTCGCAGACGGCGCCGAACCTCTTTTCGCGCCACTGGTTCTGGCACTCTGCGACCCGAACGAAGGCGGCTGCGCGTTCCTCCAACTCAAACACCAGGCCGTCGACTCGTCGCTGTTGTATACGCAGTACTGGTACCGGTCGGGCACCAACGAGTCCATGCGAATGGCGCTGGCCGACATCACCGCCGCAGCGCAGGCAGCGGTGCCACTCGTGGCCGGGGACATCGTCGTCGACATTGGTGCGAACGACGGCACCTTGCTGCGGAGCTACCAGCGTGATGATCTGAAACTGGTGGGTTTCGAGCCCGCCGAGAACCTTCAACCCGAGGCTGCCGCCGGCACCGACCTGATCGTGCCGGAATTCTTCAACGCGGACGCGTTCAGCCGCGCTCTCGGTTCGGCGGCGCGGGCGCGGGTGATCACGTCGATCGCGATGTTCTACGACCTCGAGCGGCCCCATGATTTCGTTGCCGACATCGCCCGCATCCTGGCCCCGGACGGGCTTTGGGTCGTACAGATGGCTTATCTGCCCACGATGCTGTCCGGCAACAACTTTGACAACATCTGCCACGAGCACGTCGGCTACTACTCGCTCGACGTGATGGACCGGCTGGTCCGGGCGCACGGGCTGGAAATCAAGGACGTCGAGCTGAACGACGTCAACGGCGGAAGTTTCCGCCTCTACATCCAGCATGGGGCGCACACCGATGAACGGTGGCAGTCGGGCGGCGGCAGTGACCGGGTCGAGGAACTGGCCTGCACGGAGCGTGCGCTGGCATTGACCGAGGCCGATACCTACCGGAAGTTCGCGAGCCGGATAGCCGAAATCCGGCAGGAGGTGCGAGACTTCGTGGAGAGCGAACTCTCCGACGGTAAGGTCATGCACATCTACGGCGCGTCGACCAAGGGCAACACGATCCTCCAGTACTTCGGGCTGGATCATCGTCATTTCCCGCTTGCGGCGGAGCGCAACCAGGACAAGTGGGGCCTGCGGACCGTGGGTACCGAGATCCCTATGGTGTCCGAGGAAGAGTCCCGGCAAGCGAAGCCGGACTACTTTTTCGTGCTGCCCTGGCATTTCCGGGACGCCTTTCTGACGCGGGAGCGAGACTTTCTCGACTCCGGTGGCGGCATGATCTTTCCGCTGCCGGAGCCATCGCTTGTCCGGGTGGTCGACGGCGAACTGCGAGAAACCGCACTGGGTAAGGAGAACGGCCGCTGACTGCCTTCTACGGTATTGACGCGGGAGGGACGCGGACGCGGATTTCCGTTCAGGCGCCCGGCAGGCCCGACATCCGGCGGGAGATCGGTTCGATCAATCGCGCGACGGTCGGCGAGACGGCCGCGCGGGATCGGCTGCGCGAAACGTTCGACATCGTCACCGACGCCACCACCGGACAAGTTTCGGTCGGCTGGCTCGCCACGGCGGGCATCGTCGCGGAGACGGCGGCCCGGGAACTCTCCGTGATACGCGGACTGCTCCCCGAAGGATCTCGGCTGCTGGTGGCCTCCAACGACGCCGTACCCATGCTCTTCGCGCCGCCGTTGACCGACCGAGGGGCCGTCGTAATCGCCGGTACCGGAAGCGGGTTTCTGGGTGGCGACGGGGAAACGGTCGTGCAGTTGGGCGGTCACGAGTACCTCGGCGCGGACCAGGGCAGCGCCTTCGACATCGGCATGCAGGGCCTCCGGGCGGCGTTATCGGCCCGCGACGGCATCGGTCGCTCCTCGGCCCTGTCCGAGGCACTGTCTCAGTGCGCGAGCCGGGACATCGCCGCCGAGGCCAGGCGACTCGCGGCGCTCCCGTTTCCCAAACAAGAGGTAGCGCGTCTCGCACCGACGGTGATCCAGTGCTGGCTCGACGGCGACGATGTCGCAGGAACCGTTATCGCCACCGCGGTTGAGGCGCTGGCCGCGGGGGCGGCGCGGATACGCGAGTTGCTGCGCCTGTCCGCAGCGGACGGCACTGTGCTCGCGGGAGGTCTCGTCACCGGCTCCGCGGACTTCGCCGCCGCTGTCCGCGTCGCCATCGAGCGAGCGAGCGGTCCGCATCAGGTCACCGTCTGCGCCGATCCCGCCGCGACGGTTCTGTCGTGCGCCCGCAGGCTCGCCGAAGCCGGCGACCGGCCGTCGATCAGCCGAGCCTATGTGGACAGGCACGTTTGGCTGATGGGCACACCGTGCTAGAGCTCGAAGTTCTGACCCCGCCACGCCGTCATTCCCTTACCTGCGAAGCACTTCTCTTCGACATGGACGGCACGCTGATCGACTCGCAGGCGTGCATCGAGCAGGTGTGGCGGGATTGGGGTGCGCGGCACGGGCTGGACATCGGCGAACTGCTGCGGGTGTCGCATGGACGCCGGAACGACGAAACCGTCCGGCTCATGGCCCCGCATCTGGACATCGCCGATGAGCTCGCTTATTTGACCACGGCCGGCGAGAACTGCCGGGACGGTATCACGGCGGTCCAGGGTGCGCGCCGGCTGCTGAATCGGCTCGACCCGGAACGCTGGGCCGTGGTGACCTCCGCTTGGCGCCGACTGGCCGAGATCCGGCTCGGCTGCGCCGGCCTGGAGGTACCTGGAGTCCTGGTCACCGCCGACGATATCGAGCGGGGCAAACCGCATCCGGACGGATACCTCCGTGCCGCAGCCAGGTTGGGCGTCGAGCCAGCCGGGTGCGTGGTGGTGGAGGACGCCCCGGCCGGGATCGCGGCGGCGCGAGCGGCCGGCATGCGCGTCATCGGCGTCACCACGACGGTCGGGCGCGAGCGACTGGAATGTGAGTGGTGCGTCGATGATCTCACGGCCTTGACCGTGGAGGC
>NZ_JBFRFQ010000076.1:0-16075 GCF_052114905.1 Nocardia sp. 2TAF39 | reverse complement strand
CATCGCGGCCCACTCGCTGTCGTAATCATCTCGATGCTCGACAACCAGCCGGACAGCCTTGGCCTTGGTCGCTTCGTCGTACTTCGCTGGCATGGTGTGCCCATCCTCCTCAAGAAAGAAGGTGAGCACCAAACCCGGGGCGATTCAGACTGGCGGAGGAAGCGTTCATGGGCTGGGGGATGGCTGTGGATCAAAACTGTTGGTGCAACTGCGGTTCCTGGGGATTGCGGAGGAGTTGGGGGCTGTGGATATCGCGTGGTCGATCGCGGCACCGTCAATTGATGCACAAGTGTGGTGGTCGTTGTGCACAGCGGTGGAGTTCGATGCGTGCACAGCTGTGGACAGTGCCGAACCGGCCGAGCGAACACGTCGCCGTCGGCCGCCTGAAGCGCGGGGCGGGTGCAAGCCGCCGACGAAATCGATCGAGGGTTTGTCGGCAGGCCTTCCGGCGCGTGACAAGGTGTGACGTGGATCTCGTGAACCTGTGCCGCGGTGTCGATTTCGCGGGGTTCGCCGGGGTTCACAGAGGCGGTGAGGCGAAGATCACACACCTGATTATGGTTGCGGTCGAGGTGCTGACACCCGCCGTTCAGGTGGCTGCGGCTGGAGCATTTCGTCACCGGTAATTCTTGATCTTGACAAGACGTAAGCATGGCAACAGCGCGTTTCGCTGAGTGTGCATCTTGTTTATTGAACTATAAACAAACCTTGGGTCGCTTTTATCCGTGCAACAGTCAGCAATCGTCATCACTCCCAGGTGAACATGCAGGTGAATGCGCAAAACGGCTACCATAGAATGGTCTATCTAACCGGTGTAGCTAATGCGCTGGAAAAAGCCTGATCGCCCCCTCTTGGCGCTGGCGCGGGGGCGTATCGATGGTTTCGTCAGAGCATCGCCTGCCCGCCCGGGCGGTGGCCGCGGCTAAGGCCTCGGGTTAGCTGGCTATGGGAATAACGAAGTGTCATCAGCGTTTGCTGGCCCGCTGCTTTATACGCTTGACCTCGGCGGGGAGGGTTGCGTAGGGATAACGGTTGTGTAGAGTTGACGGTAACGCTGGCCGCAGCTCGAGCCCGACTCGCTGCGGCCAGCGGAACTCAACTGGGGACATCGAAACCGATCCGTGACCTTGCGCTGCTGCCGATTGGCCAACCATCTTCAGCCATAGTGTGCTGATTGTTCGCTAGGGGTTGCCCGCAGACAAATCGCTCGGCTGGTCAGTGGTGCGCCGGACCTGTTCCAGAACCACACTGCGCCCGATCCCGAACACATAGACCAGGAACAACACCTCGGCGGTGAAGCCGATCGCGATGCGGATCACCGCAGGCAGCGGACTCGGCGTCACGAAACCCTCGATGAAGCCACACACCAGCAACACACCAACCAACCCGAGCGCCACCGTCGCGGTCGCCCGACCCTGCCGGGCCACCGCCTCCACCCGGCTCAGCCGACCCGGATCGATCAGTGTCCAACCGAGTTTCAGTCCGGCGCCGCCTGCGACGAACACCGCCGTCAGCTCCAGCGTGCCGTGCGGCAGGATGAAACCGAAGAACGAATCCAGCCGCCCCGCATCGGCCATCAACCCCGCGGTGACGCCCAAATTCAGTGCGTTCATGAACAGCAGGTAGAGGGCGGGAAGGATCAACACGCCCGTGAACAAGGCCATCGCAGTCACCCAGGCATTGTTTGTCCACACCTGTGCCGCGAATGCGCCTTGGGGATGCTCCGAGTAGTACGTCTCGAACGCGCCGCCGGGCGCGGTGAGGTTCGCCGTATCATCCGAAATGCCGAGAGCCGTACGCGCCGAATCGAACCGGTCTACCCAGACAGCCAGACTCGCCGACACGAGCAGAAACACCGCGGCCGCGCCAACCCACCACGGCCACGCCCGGTATAGGGCCGCAGGGAAACGGTGGGTGAAGAAGCTGCCGATCTCCTGCCAGGTATCCGCGCTCGTCCCGAGCACGCGGCCGCGCGCACGGGTGAGCAGCGCGCTCAGACCGGCGATCAGCGCCGGGTCAGGGCTGTGCGACTGCAAACGCGCGAGCTGCTGGGACGTGCGCCGGTAGAGCATGACGAGCTCGTCCGCCTCCGCGCCGGTCAACTTGTTCCGCTTGGACAGGTAGTCGAGCCGCTCCCACGCCCGCCGGTGCGCCAAGCTGTACGCGTCCACGTCCATTCGGTTGCCTCCCACTACCGCCGGTCGGAAGAATGCTATCGAGATGGCTGAGTTCACAACCGGCGAAGCGGTGGCCCTGGAGCTGCCGATCGCGCGGATCCCCACCAGGGCCACCGCGTTTCTGATCGACGTGATTGTCCAGTTCGCACTCGGGTGCGCCTCCATGTTCGTGATCGCGACGGTACTGCTGCCCACGGGTGTGGATTCAGCTTGGCTGGATGTGGCCGTACTGGTCACCATCGTCAGCGTCCTGGTCGGCTACCCGGTGGCCTGTGAGACCGCTTGGCGTGGGCGGACGCTGGGCAAGCTACTGCTCGGGCTGCGCGTGGTGCGAGCGGACGGCGGGCCCATCGACTTCCGGCACGCGCTCACCCGCGGCCTCGCTGGAGCCGTTGTCGACTTCTGGATGCTCGGCGGGTTCGGCACAATCGCGGTACTCACCTCGCTGTGCTCGCCCAACGCGCGGCGGGTCGGCGACGTGCTCGCGGGCACCGTGGTGGTGCACGCGCAGCGGGCGCTGCCGCCACCCGCGCTCGCGGTCGCGCCGCCGTGGCTGACGGGCTGGAGCGCACAGCTCGACTTGTCCGGGCTGCCGGAGGATCTGGCGCTGGCGGTGCGGCAGTATCTGGTGCGGTTCCGGGCGCTGACCCCCGCCGCACAACACAACTTGGGCACCGCTCTCGTGGCAGAGGTGTGCAGGCGGGTGCGGGTCGCGCCGCCGACCGGCTATCCGCCGCTGCAGATTCTCGGCGCGATCGTCGCCGAGCGACAGCGTCGTGCCCTGCCGCCGCCGATGTTTCCATCGTTCCCGCCGCCGCTTCCAGTCCCGCTGCGAACGAATTAGTGATCGTCGATCTCGCGCAGGAATCCGTCCAGTCGCACGCGGCGTGATCGAGGACCCCGGAACGAATTCCCGGCCAACCGCTCATCGGCGCTCGCGCCGGATGCCTGGACAATGCTGTCGGATGGCCGAGGGGGTGCGCGGGTCGACTACATAGCGCCGGACTGCTTGAGCTCCAGGTATTCGTCCGCAAGGGCCTCGGGCAGGCGCTCCGGGGGAGCGGCGACGACCGCGATCCCGCGGCGGCGCAGGGATTCCTGGACCAAGGCACGTTCGGCAAGCACGGATTCGGCGGTGGCGGCGGCGTAGAGGTCGGCGAGGGTGTCGCGACGGGCGGCGGCCGCGGCGACATCCGGGTCGGTGACCGAGACGATGAGAACCCGATGACGCTGCGCGAGAACGGGCAATACCGGAAGCAGGTTCTCCTCGACCGCTGCGCCGTCGAGAACGGTGAACCACACGACCAGGCTACGGCGGCGCGTCCGCTGGATTGCGGCGCGCACCAGCCCAGAGCTGTCGGTGTCGACGAGGGCAGGGGTGACCCCCGCCATCGCGTGCATCAGCTTCAGCTGCAAGCCCTTCCCGCCGGCACCGCGCACCTCGGCGCGCGGCTGCCGGTCGAAGGCGAGCAGGTCCACCGAGTCGCCTGCGGCGGCCGCGAGCCCACCGAGCAGCAGGGCCGCCTCGATGCTCGCGTCCAGGCGGGTGCCCTCGCCGACCCGGCCTGCGCTGATCCGCCCGGTATCCAGCAGCATCAGCATGTGCCGGTTGCGTTCCGGGCGCCAGGTACGGACCAGCACGTCGGTGGCGCGGGCAGTGGCCCGCCAGTCGATGGCGCGCACGTCGTCACCCGCGACGTACTCGCGAAAGGAGTCGAACTCGCTGCCCTGCCCGCGCAGGTCGGTCAGGTTGCGGCCTTCGAGATGCTGCAGCCGTGCGACTTTCGAACGAAGCAGCCGTTCGCTGCGGAACACGGGCAGCGCGCGCACGCGGGCGGGCACGCGGTGCCTGGTCTGCCTGCCCGCCAACCCGAGCGGGCCGAGCAGCCGCACGGTGACCTGACCCGCGACCCGGTCGCCGCGGTAGGTCGGGCTGAGCGTGGTACGAATCCGGACCTTGGTGCCCGGCGCAAGGTCCACCCGGTGCGTCCGGTTCCGGGCGCGCACGCTGTCGGGCCAGTCGTCCCACAGCGTTCCACGCAGCACCCGTGCGCCGGTGTTCACCGCGACGAGTTCCACCTCGACGGAGCGCCCGAGCCGCACCACGGTCAGCGGTTCTCTGGACAACACCAGATCCCGCGCTCGGCCTACCGCGCCGAGATCGAGAAGCAGCGCTGCGGCCAGCGCGCAGGTCAACACGACGACGGACAGCAAGGACGGCAGGACAATGGTGACGAACAGGGCCGCGACTCCCGCCGCGGCGGCAAGCCGACCGGTGACGACCACGGCTACACCGGAACCGGAACCGACAGCAGCAGCGCCGCCATCACACCCTCGGCGGTCACCCCGTCCAGCTCCGCTTCCGGTCGCAGATGCAGGCGATGCCGGAGCACGGCGACCGAGACGGCTTTCACGTCGTCCGGCGTGACGAACCCGCGGCCGTTCAGCCAGGCGAACGCGCGGGAGGCTGCCATCAGCGCCGTGGCGCCTCGGGTCGACGCACCGTGCTGCACGGCTGCGGAGGTGCGGGTGGCCCGGCACACGTCGACGGTATATGCGAGTACCTCAGGGGTGATCGTCACGTGCGTGACGGCGGCGCGGGCTGCGGCGATGTGCGCCCGGCCCGCCACCGGACGCAATCCGGCGGCGACCAGATCGCGCGGATCGAAACCTGCGGCATGCCGCTGCAGGATGCGGAATTCGTCGTCGCGGCCGGGCAGGTGGATGTCGACCTTGAACAGGAATCGATCCAGCTGCGCCTCCGGCAGCGGGTAGGTGCCCTCCTGCTCGATCGGGTTCTGCGTGGCGACAACTACGAACGGATCGGGCAGCGCCCTGGGCTTTCCGTCCACTGAGACCTGCCGCTCCTCCATCGATTCCAGCAAAGCCGACTGGGTTTTCGGTGGCGTACGGTTGATCTCGTCGGCCAGCAGCAAGTTGGTGAACACCGGGCCGCGCCGGAAGGTGAATTCCGCCGAGTGCGGATCGTAGATCTGCGAACCGGTGACGTCGCCGGGCATCAGGTCCGGGGTGAACTGGACGCGCGCGTGTTCCAGATCCAGTGCCGTGGCCAGCGCCCGCACCAGCAGGGTCTTGGCAACGCCGGGAACACCTTCGAGGAGGACATGGCCGCGGCACAGCAGCGCGAGCACCAGGTACATGATCGCGTTGTCGTTACCGACCACCGCCTTACCGATCTCGGCGCGCAGGGCATTGAGCGCGGCGCCCGCTTCCTCCGCCGTCGTGGTGTGGTTGGTCTCGGTGCTGGTCATCCGACCTCCTGTGTTCTGCGGGTGTTCTCGCACCCCGATGGTCGGATGAGCGTCGCGAGCCTGTCTCATCCGACCTCCGATTCGATCCGTTCGAGTCGCGCGGCGACTATCCGCATGGTTCCCGTGTCGGGGACCGGGCCGAACAGGGCGGCGGCGATGTGGTCGGGATCGGTCCCGGTGCGCGCGGCGATGACGGCGACGATCCGGTCCGGTGGGGTGTCGGCGGTGACGCCGAGCGGTGTCCGGATGCGACGCAGGGTCGCCGCGCGCAGTTTCGCGGCGACGTAGTCGTGGTCCCTCGATCGCCGGTACAACGCGGCCTGTCCGGCGAGCAGCTCGTTTGCCGCGACCTCGACCGGGCGTGGCTCACGTACCAGTGCGCCCCGCCGACGTGCCCGCCACCACACCACCAATGCGGCGGCGATGAGGAACTGCAAGCCGCCGAAGAAGACCGGTGCGGGCAGCCGCTCCCAGATCGGGTCATCACCCGCGCCGAAGCCGGGGCCGTCGTATGCGCCGTTCGGAGGAACGTCCGGAGGAACCTTCGGTGGTGGCGGGGCCGTCGGCGCCCCACAGGACTGCAGCGCGCCGTAGAGCAGCAGCAGTAATGCGGCTGTCGCGGCCAAGCCCGCCCAGAATCTGGGGTCGCGCAATAGATTCGGCAGTGGCGGAAGTCGGCGCCTGGTCCGCTGCGCTTGCTCCACCGCGTCGATCTCGGGGGGTTCTGGTGCGGGCGGCGGCGCGGCTGCGGAGAACCGGTCGGCGTATTCGAGCCTGCGATATTCGTCTTCGGTCGCCCGGCGTCCGCCGTAGACGACCTCATCGAAACTATATGCGGCGGGGTGCAATTCGGTGGCGACCTCGAGCGGCAGCGCGGTTGTCACGTCATCGGCGGTCTCCCGCGCCGTCCGTGAGCGTCGCACTTCCAGTACGCCACGCTGTTCGAGGCCACGCAGCACCGCGCGGAAGCGTTCGCGCAGCGCGCTGTCGAAATCGCGGCGCTGTGCTGCCGATTCGGCGGCGGCTCGATGGTCGGCGGCGGCGCCGAGCCGAGGGGCGCCGGGTGCCTGGTCGTTCGTCGCATCGGTGCCCTTGGTCAGCGCGACCTGCCGCTCCGCGTCCGCACGCTCCGTCATGACTCCACCGCGCTGGCGCTCGGCTTCGTCATGACCGAGCGATGCTCGGCTGTGCCCATAGTTCGCTCGCTACGCTTGCTCATCGCGCATCCTGACCGGGGATGCGGATGTCCAATCCCTCCCTGCGGCAGCGACGATCGATGTAGCACACTACGCGCGAAGATGCCTCGACCACCTCGCTGAACGCGGTGAGCAGCAGCACGGCCCCAGTGCTCAGCACGATCACCGGCCACCGATGGGTGCCGGAGAAGTCCGTGAGGAACCACGGGATGCCCAGCAGCGGAACCGCGAGCAGCCCGAACAAGGCACGCTGGATTGTCCACAGTCCGACCGTCGGCCAATCCGCTCCCTCGACAAGCAGTCTCGAACGCTCGACGGCCTCGCGGTGCGAGGTGCGCTCCACGAACAGCACCGGGACCGCGGCCCAGCGGCGCGCCCGTAGCCATCCGAGCCAAACCAACGCCAGCGGCAGCGTGACGATCAGCACGCCGCACACTGCGATCACGCCGACACCCACCAGCGTGAACAACACCTGGAACTTCAGTAGCGAACCGAACGCCGCACGGAACCGGCCCAGCGGGGTGCGCAAGCCGACCGGCGTCCCTGTCACGGTCGCCAGGCCGATCGCCACCGTCGCCCCGCGCAGCACGAACCGCAACAGCCACGCACAGGCCGTCGTCGACAGGATCGCCGCCCATGCGGTGCCCGCGTCGGAGCCGTCGGTCAGCGCGGAGCCACCCGCGGTCACCGCGATGACCATGGCCTCGGCGGCGAGCAGGCCCGCCGCGCTCAACCCGGCCAAGGCGCGGATGTTCGCCTGGATGAGCGCGAACGGCACATCCAGCAGTTCGCGGAAGGTCAGCGGTCGGATCGGCACCGTCGTTTCAGAGGACCCCGGTACCGGATCTGTTCCCGCCCCGACGGCACCGGCCGGGTCGGCGGCTGGTCGCACGGGCCGAGTGTAACCGTCAGCGCTCGAGCAGGCGGTCCACAACGTGCCGGTAGCGGGCCGGGTCGATCGGCGGCAGGCCGAGCAGCGCGCGCAGATATACGCCGCCGACCAGTCGGATGAGGTCGGCCCGGACCGGGTCGGTGACCTCGTCGTCCAGGCCGTCGGACCAGGAGTTCATCATCTCGGCCAGCGCCTGCTGCACCTCGTCGGGTTCGGGGGTGGCGTCGATGGTGCGGATGGTCGCGAGGATGGACCGGTACAACTCGAGTTCGACCGCGTCCACGGCGTTGTCGGGGCTCGGCGTCTGCAGGTACCACTCGGCCACCGAGCCCCCGTGCCCGACCACGTCATCCAGTTGCTTGTCAGCACGCTCGGCCAGCCTGCGAACCAGGCCGGCGAGCAGTGCGTCCTTGCAAGGCATTCGTCTCGGGCATCCACATCGCGGCTGTCGGCACGACCTCGATCCTGCTGCTCGGCGCGGTGGTGGCGTTTCGATTGCGCAGCGTCGGCGGCTGAAGAGCGGGGTCAGCGGCCGGGCGGCAGCTCGCGTCGGTCGTCGCCGGGCAGTTCGGGATTCCGTCGGCCGGGCAGTTCGTCCCTGCGGGCGGCGGTCGGCAGTCCATAGCCTGCCGCGCCGGTCGGCGGGAGCGAGGAATAGCGCGGCGGCGGGTAGTCGGCATCGACGACGGCGGAGGCGACGCGCTGAGCGTGCAAGACCTCGGGGGTCCCCGGTAGTTGGTAGCCGACCGGAGCACCCACGGACTGACCGTGCGAGTCCTGCGCGTCGATGGTGACCTTGTGGGTGCGGCGCAGGGTGAAGGTGATCTCCTCGACCTCTTCGAACGCCTGGCGCGCGGTGCGCAGCGGGTGCGTCGCGGTGTCGATCGCATTGGCGACGAACGACGGAACAAGCGGCCGGATGAAGCGCGCGGCAGTGTCGGTGAACGGCACGGTGCCGATCAGCGGGAGCTCGAGGCCCCCGCGGGTCTCGGGCACGGCGGGCACCGCCGCCGCGGCGGCAGGGGCCGGTAGGTTCGGCGTCGCGATTCGCTTTTCAGACACGGAACTGTCCTTTCGATCGTCAGCCGGTGCGGCTGGAAGTTCGAGGCGGCGCGGCGGTTCGGTGATACCGATCTCGATGCCGCCGATGGCCGCGACGATGCGGGTGCGCTGACGTTCCCGGTCGATGGCCGTGTCCGCCTCGACGGCGAGCCGGGCGGCGGTGAGTTGCTGTTCCGCGCGCAGTGTCTCGGCTTCGGCGCGCACCTCGGCCTGTTTGACTGCGATAGCCGCGTCGGCGTCGCGTTCGGCGCGGTCGTGCACGGTGCGCGCCGCGTTGTGCCGGTCGAACGACGTCTCGCCGCGCCACCAGCGCAACACCAGCGGCAGCAGGGCCAGCACGACCAATGCCACGATGGTCAGAACGCGCAGCGGTAGCGCGTCGCGCACCGTGTAGTCGTTCATCGCCTGCCAGCGTGCGCCGAGGCCGCGGTCGGCGCCGTCGACGGCTGCGGTCCGTGCGCTGGCGACCGCGTTCGCGTCGTCGGCGATCCGCCGGTCGACCGCGTCCACCCGGCCCTGGGCCGTGGCGAGCTGCCTGCGTGCGTCATCGAGCATGTCGTTGGCGGTCTGCGCCTCGGGGCCGCGGCCGGGGACGCCGGTGATTCTGGTCTGCGGGCACTCCGGCGTCGGGTTGTACTCGCAGCGTGCGATCACCAGCGCGCGGTCGATATCGGCCTGCGTCTTGGTGATCGACTGGTCCAGCGCGGCCCGGTCGGCCTTTGCCTGCTCCAGTTCGGTCTGCGCGGCGACGACCAGGGGCGCCGAATCGACCGATCGCTGGGCCTTCTCGTCCAGCAGTCGGTCGACAGTGGCGCCGAAGAGCACGACCGCGGCCATTTCAGCGATCAATCCGCCCGCCAGCACCGCGATCGTGATCCGCGCGATCAGTCCGAGCCGATCCGGTCCTCCGCTCGGCCGTGCGGTCGCGAGGGACCGCGCGACCGTGCCCGTCAGCGCCACGACCACCAAGGCCGCCGCGAGGATGGCCCACAGCGGCCAGGTTTCGGTCGAGGCCAGGGCGAGGGCGGTAACCGCACCGGACACCGCTGCGAACAACAGGACCACAGCGCCGGTGACGGCGTAACCGGCACGCTCGTGGCGGTCGGTGATTGCGCTGCTCTGACCCCCGCCGAGCCAGGTGAACAAGCCGGTGACGGTCATCGGAATGCACATCCTCTACGTCGCTTTCGCGGGCGCGGCGAAACTGTCACGGATTCGTTGTGACAGCGTGACAGGCCGAGATCCGACATACCGAGCAGGGGCGGTCGGATGTGTCCAGGCTCACAGGTCACTGTACGTCCTGAGGCGGTGGAGGGATTGTGCTTACTCTGGCGCGGCGATTCGTTTCCGCACGAGCGATCCCAGGAGACCCCGACATGCGCAGAGTCGTGCTGACGATCCTGGCGGCGGCCCTGCTTGTGTGGCCCGCCAGCGCGAGTGCGTCCCCAGGCGACGACACGATGGACCGGTTGGTCGCGCTGGTGGTCGAGCGGCTGGACACTGCCGACGCGGTAGCCGCCGCGAAGTGGGCGGCGGCGAACGAACGCGGCATCGCGCCGACCATCGACGATCCGGCCCGCGAGGCCGAGGTCTACGACGCGATGGGCCGGTTCGGCAATAGCCGCGACTTGCCGGAGAACTGGGTGCGGCAGGTGTTTTTCGGGCAGATCGAAGCAAACAAGACGGTGCAGCGCGGGCTTATGGTGCGATGGCGCTTCGACCCCGCCGCAGCGCCGAGTACCCCCGCCGGCCTCGTGTCCGTCCGCCCGATCATCGACCGGGTGAACATCGAGATCCTCGACCAGTTGGCCGCGCACCGGGCCGAGCTGACCGCGCCGGATTGCGCGGAACGGTTGGCGCGCAGCGTCTTCGGAGTGTTCGCCGCGGGCAGGAGCGACGCGCTGCATCAGGCCGCTCTGGTACGCGCCGCGGCTTCCCTCTGTCCGGCCTAGGCGGTTTCCCGCCACGTGACGGGGCGGGTCGGATCAATGCTCCATCGGATGTGACCAACTCCACTCCGGGCCATTTGCTAAAAGTGTGCTGAAAGCCACAGGCGGCGAAAGAGGCCGAACGGTCGGATCGAATTCCCGGCATGTCACACCTTGTCGGAAATATCTCATCCGCCTGATCGTCGAGTTAGCCGCCGTCGGGTGGTTTGCCGTTGCCCGGGCCGGGGAAATCCTTTTCGATGCAGGTGAGGGCGGGTCCTGACCTTCTCGCTTGGTTTCGGCCCGCTTTCGCGCGCCTGTTTCACCAGGCTGGCATCGAGTGCCATGGGATCGATCAAGCGGTACTCGCTGCTTTACACTGGACGACGCGCACACGTGGAGGACCGCATTGAAGAAGCCCAGCTAGACCGGGTTATTAGCGCAACCTTAGTTGGTTGGGCACCGGACCTGACTTATCGTTTGCTCTTACGCCGAACACAGAATGTCCGGCGACATCGCCCGCTCGGGCAGCCCTAGCCGGTGCTAAGCGTAGCGGGCGAGACTTCGCGCGGAGGTAAGGATCTTGTTAGGGATCTGTAACCGACGAGCACCCACTACGTCGCAGAAGCGGGTGGAACAACTGCAGACCTGACTGCACGCCGAAGACCATCAGCGCGGCTGGCTTCGGAACGTACGGGCGCAGTCTTGTACGGAGGCGTTCGACGAAGGGCCGTTTTTCTTCGAAGGCCGACTTTCTTGAAGGCAGAGGCATGACGCAACTTCCTGGCCACAGGTCCCCTGGACCCATCGGGCTCTACGACCCGGCGAACGAGCACGACGCCTGCGGCGTCGCATTCGTCGTCGATATGCACGGCCGACGCAGCCGTGACATCGTCGACAAGGCTATTACGGCTCTGTTGAACTTAGAGCATCGTGGTGCCGCGGGCGCCGAACCCAACAGTGGTGACGGCGCGGGCATCCTGCTCCAGATTCCGGACCGCTTCTTCCGCGCCATCGTGGACTTCGAGTTGCCACCGGAGGGCTCCTACGCCTCCGGTATCGCCTTCCTGCCACAGGCCCGTCGCGAAGCCGCGCGCGCCGCATACGGTGTGGAGAAGATCGTCAAGGAAGAGGGCCTCGTGGTCCTCGGATGGCGTGAGGTGCCGATCGACGACTCGTCGCTCGGCGCACTGTCGCGGGACGCAATGCCGACGTTCCGCCAGATCTTCATCGCCTCGCCGACCAGCGCTGCCGAGCAGTTGACGGGGATGGACCTGGAGCGTCGCGCCTACGTCGTGCGCAAGCGGGTCGAGCACGAACTGGGGTCGGCCGGTGCTGGTGAGGGCGCGGTCGGCAAGGAATCGGTCTACTTCCCGAGCCTGTCCGGGCAGACCTTCGTCTACAAGGGCATGTTCACCACGCCGCAGCTGCGCGCGTTCTACTTGGACCTGCAGGACTCCCGGGTGGAGAGCGCCCTCGGCATCGTGCACTCCCGGTTCTCCACCAACACCTTCCCGTCCTGGCCGCTCGCACACCCGTTCCGGCGGGTGGCGCACAACGGTGAGATCAACACGGTCACCGGCAACGAGAACTGGATGCGCGCCCGTGAAGCGCTGCTGCGCAGCGACGTCTTCGGGATCGACTCCGCGGGCAAGAACCGGCTGGAGAAGGTCTTCCCCGTCTGTACCCCGGGGGCAAGCGACACTGCCCGGTTCGACGAGGTGCTGGAACTGCTGCATCTCGGCGGCCGCAGCTTGCCCCATGCCGTGCTGATGATGATTCCCGAGGCATGGGAACGCAACGACACCATGGACCCGCAGCGGCGGGCTTTCTACGAGTACCACTCGATGCTGATGGAGCCGTGGGACGGCCCCGCATCGGTGTGCTTCACCGACGGCACGGTCGTCGGCGCCGTGCTGGACCGCAACGGCCTGCGCCCGAGCCGCGTCTGGGTGACCGATGACGGTCTGGTCGTGATGGCCTCCGAGGTGGGCGTGCTCGACATCGACCCGTCGAAGGTGGTCAGGAAGGCTCGATTGCAGCCGGGCCGCATGTTCCTGGTCGACACGGCACAGGGTCGGATCGTGGGTGACGAGGAGATCAAGTCCCAGCTTGCCCGCGAGCACCCGTACCAGGAGTGGCTGGACGCGGGTGTGTCCCGCCTCGCCGACCTGCCCGACCGGCCACATGTGCACATGTCGCACGACCGCGTGCTGATCCGCCAGCAGATCTTCGGATACACCACCGAGGAGCTGAACCTGCTGATCTCGCCGATGGCCAAGACCGGCCTCGAAGCGCTGGGCTCGATGGGCACCGACACCCCGATCGCGGTGCTCTCCTCTCGCCCACGCCTGCTGTTCGACTACTTCTCCCAGCTGTTCGCGCAGGTCACCAACCCGCCGCTGGACGCGATCCGGGAAGAGGTCGTCACCAGCCTGAAGCGTAACATCGGCCCGGAGGCAGACCTGCTGCACCCGGGACCGGAGTCCTGCAACCAGATCGCCCTCGAGGGACCGATCCTGGACAACGACGAGCTGGCCAAGCTCGTGCACATCAACGATGACGGCTCGCACCCGGAGCTGCGCTCGGTGGTCGTACGCGGCCTGTACCCGGTGCAAAAGGGTGGCAAGGGCCTGCGCAAGGCGCTCGAGGCGATCAACACCCAGGTGTCGGCCGCCATCGATGGCGGAGCGCGGATCGTCGTGCTGTCCGACCGCGAGTCCAACGAGAAACTGGCGCCGATCCCGTCGCTCCTGCTGACCTCCTCGGTGCACCACCACTTGGTGCGCGAACGCACGCGGACGATGGTCGGCCTTGTCGTGGAGGCCGGTGACGCCCGCGAGGTGCACCACATGGCGACCCTGGTCGGCTTCGGTGCGGCCGCGATCAACCCCTACATGGCCTTCGAGACCATCGAGGACATGCTCGAACGCGGCGCACTCGAGTTACCTGGCAGCACCGGCGACCTCGCCGCCGACTACCGCAAGGCCGTTGCGAACTACAACAAGGCCGCGGGCAAGGGCGTGCTGAAGGTGATGTCCAAGATGGGCATCTCCACCCTGGCCTCCTACAACGGCGCGCAGCTTTTCCAAGTGATCGGTCTGTCGCAGGAGCTGGTGGACGAATACTTCACCGGCCTGCGCTCGCACCTGAACGGCGTCGACCTGGACGACCTCGCGGCCGACGTCGCTGAGCGGCACCGGGTCGCGTTCCTGGAGAACCGCAACGAGCGCGCGCACCGCGAGCTCGAGGTCGGCGGTGAATACCAGTGGCGGCGCGAGGGGGAATACCACCTGTTCAACCCGGACACGGTGTTCAAGTTGCAACACGCCACCCGCTCCGGCCAGTACCCGATCTTCAAGGAGTACACCAAGCTGGTCGACGACCAGTCCGAGCGGCTCGCCTCGCTGCGCGGTCTGTTCAAGTTCAAGGACAGGGCACGCAGCCCGATCTCGATCGACGAGGTCGAGTCCGCCGCCGAAATCGTGAAGCGGTTCTCGACCGGTGCGATGAGCTACGGCTCCATCTCGGCCGAGGCGCACGAGACCCTGGCGATCGCGATGAACCGCTTGGGCGGACGATCGAATTCGGGTGAGGGCGGCGAGTCGCCGGCCCGCTACGAGCCGGAGGAGAACGGCGACTGGCGGCGCAGCGCGATCAAGCAGGTGGCCTCCGGCCGCTTCGGCGTGACCGCGCACTACCTGACCAACTGCACCGACATCCAGATCAAGATGGCGCAGGGCGCGAAGCCTGGTGAGGGCGGACAGCTTCCGGCGCACAAGGTGTACCCGTGGGTCGCCGAGGTACGGCACTCCACGCCGGGCGTCGGCCTGATCTCGCCGCCGCCGCACCACGACATCTACTCGATCGAAGATCTGGCGCAGCTGATCCACGACCTGAAGAACGCGAACCCGCAGGCACGGATTCACGTGAAACTTGTCGCGGAGCCGGGCGTAGGCACCGTCGCCGCAGGTGTCTCCAAGGCGCACGCGGACGTCGTGCTGATCTCGGGCCACGACGGAGGCACCGGTGCGTCGCCGCTGACCTCGCTCAAGCACGCGGGTGGTCCCTGGGAGCTCGGTCTGGCCGAGACCCAGCAGACGTTGCTGCTCAACGGACTTCGCGACCGGATCGTTGTACAAGTCGACGGCCAGATGAAGACCGGCCGCGACGTGATGATCGCCGCGCTGCTCGGTGCCGAGGAGTACGGCTTCGCCACCGCGCCCCTGGTGGTTTCGGGCTGCATCATGATGCGTGTCTGCCACCTGGACACCTGTCCCGTCGGTGTCGCGACGCAGAACCCGCTGCTGCGGGAACGCTTCACCGGTAAGCCGGAATTCGTCGAGAACTTCTTTCTGTTCGTTGCCGAAGAGGTCCGCGAACTGCTGGCGCAGCTGGGCTTCCGCACGCTGGCCGAGGCCATCGGCCGGGTCGACCTGCTCGACACCTCCAGGGCCAAGCAGCATTGGAAGGCAAGCAAGCTGGACCTCTCGCCGATCCTCGACGACGTCGAGACGGCGTTCATGTCGCAGGATCGCCACTGCACCAAGTCCCAGGACCACGGCCTGGACAAGGCGCTGGACCAACAGCTGATCTCGCAGAGCCGGGACGCGCTGGAGCGGGGCCGGGCGGTGAAGTTCGAAACCAAGATCACGAACGTGAACCGCACCGTCGGCACCATGCTCGGCCACGAGGTGACCAAGCTGTACGGTGGTGCGGGCCTCCCCGACGACACCATCGACATCACGTTCACCGGATCGGCGGGCAACAGCTTCGGCGCCTTCGTCCCCGCGGGTATCACGCTGCGAGTACAGGGTGACGCGAACGACTACGTCGGTAAGGGTCTTTCCGGCGGCCACCTCGTGGTGCGCCCGTCGCTGGACGCGCCCGCGGAGTTCATCGCGGAGCAGAACATCATCGCGGGCAACGTGATCCTGTTCGGCGCCACCAGTGGCCAGGCGTTCATCAACGGTGTGGTCGGCGAGCGGTTCGCCGTGCGCAACTCCGGCGCCACCGCAGTGGTCGAGGGCGTCGGAGACCACGGTTGTGAATACATGACCGGAGGTCGCGTAGTCATCCTCGGCGAGACCGGCCGCAACTTCGGCGCCGGTATGTCCGGCGGTGTCGCGTTCGTCTTCGACCCGAACGGCACTTTCGAGGCGAAGCTCAACCCTGAGCAGGCCGACGCGGTCGAGCAGCTGTCCGGTGACGATTTCACCTGGTTGCACGACATCATCACCCAGCACCGTGACCAGACGGGTTCCGCTGCCGCCGAACGCATTCTGAGCGATTGGTCGCAGCAGGTGAACCATTTCATCAAGGTCATGCCGCGCGAATACAAGAAAGTTTTGCTCGCCATCTCCGAAGCTGAGAAGAGCGGCAAGGACGTGGACGAGGCGATTATGGAGGCGGCCCGTGGCTGATCAGAGAGTTCTAGGGATGACGTGGACGAGGCGCTGTGACTATTCAGGGGCGGCCCGTGGCTGATCAGAGAGTTCTAGGGATGACGTGGACGAGGCGCTGTGACTATTCAGGGGCGGCCCGTGGC
>NZ_JBFRFQ010000075.1:0-28233 GCF_052114905.1 Nocardia sp. 2TAF39 | reverse complement strand
GCCCGTGGCTGATCAGAGAGTTCTAGGGATGACGTGGACGAGGCGCTGTGACTATTCAGGGGCGGCCCGTGGCTGATCAGAGAGTTCTAGGGATGACGTGGACGAGGCGCTGTGACTATTCAGGGGCGGCCCGTGGCTGACGCGAGACGCGTTCGAGAGCTGAGTCCGATGTTGAGAGGCGAGAGTACGGAGGCCGCTCGTGGCTGACCCCCAGGGATTTCTGAAGCACACCTCTCGGGAGCTGCCCAAGCGGCGGCCGGTCCCACTGCGCCTGATGGACTGGAAAGAGGTCTATGAGGAGAACTTCTCCCACCAGACCTTGCAAGCGCAGGCCAGCCGGTGTATGGATTGCGGTATCCCGTTCTGTCATAACGGCTGTCCGTTGGGGAACCTGATCCCCGAGTGGAACGACCTGGTCTACAAGGGCCGCTGGCGGGAAGGCATCGACCGGCTGCATGCGACCAACAACTTCCCGGAGTTCACCGGGCGGCTGTGCCCCGCGCCGTGTGAGGCGTCCTGCGTGCTCGGCATCAACCAGGATCCGGTCACGATCAAACAGGTCGAGGTCGAGATCATCGAGAACGCCTTCGATGAAGGCTGGGTGACCCCGGTCTACCCGACCCGCCTCACCGGCAAGAAGGTCGCCGTCGTCGGTTCCGGTCCGGCCGGCCTGGCCGCCGCGCAGCAGCTGACCCGCGCCGGGCACACCGTGACCGTGTTCGAGCGGGCGGACCGCATCGGTGGTCTGCTGCGCTACGGCATCCCGGAATTCAAGATGGAGAAGCGCTTCATCGACCGCCGTCTCGCACAGATGGAGGCGGAGGGCACGATCTTCAAGACCGGCGTGAACGTCGGGGTCGACATCACCGCCGACCAGCTGCGCGAGCGATTCGACGCGATTGTGCTGGCCGGTGGCGCCACCCTGGCGCGGGACCTGCCGATTCCCGGTCGCGACCTGGACGGCGTCCATCAGGCGATGGAGTTCCTGCCCTGGTCCAACCGGGTACAGCTCGGCGACGACGTCACCGATGCCGATGGACTGCCGCCCATCCACGCGAAGGACAAGAAGGTCGTCATCATCGGCGGCGGCGACACCGGTGCCGACTGCCTGGGCACCTCGCACCGGCAGGGCGCCGCGAGCGTGCACCAGTTCGAGATCATGCCGCGTCCGCCCGAGGAGCGCGCCACCTCGACCCCGTGGCCGACCTACCCGCTCATGTATCGGGTTTCGTCCGCGCACGAAGAGGGCGGCGAGCGGGTGTTCTCGGTGAATACGGAGCGTTTCGTCGGCGTGGACGGTAAGGTCACCGGCCTGGAGGCGCACGAGGTCACGATGGTCAACGGCCGCTTCGAGAAGGTCGAAGGCACCGACTTCACCCTCGAGGCCGACCTGGTTCTGCTCGCCATGGGCTTCGTCGGCCCCGAGAAGCCGGGCCTGCTCAACGATCTCGGCGTCGGGTACGACCAGCGCGGCAATGTCCAGCGCGACAAGAACTGGGCGACCAACATCCCTGGCGTTTTCGTCGCGGGTGACATCGGCCGCGGCCAGTCCCTCATCGTCTGGGCCATCGCGGAAGGCCGCGCCGCGGCCGCAGGCGTCGACCGGTTCCTGGAAGGCGAAACCGCCCTTCCGGCTCCGATCACCCCCACCATGGTCGCCCAGCGCTAGTTCCTCTCTTACCGGAGCGGAAACAAAGGCGCCTGTGGAAAATTTGTCCACAGGCGCCTTTGTTCTCGGGCCGCAAACGCGCTCGAAAGCTTCCGGCCGAAGGATGCCGCATGACGGAAATCGGACCTGGTCCGAGTGTCCGAATGGCATCGGGGCGGTTGTGGCCTTATTGTTATCTGCGGCGTGCCGTCGATCTTGGGATCGAGGTTGTGTCGTGCACGTCATAACGGTTGGGTGACTCGTGTTTACCCGGCGTGCACTGGAACGACCTTCGTCGAGTTCAGCATGGAACGCGGCAACTCGGCGGGGAAGTTCACGAGGGCAAGATTTGGACTGGAGCGGTATGCAGTTGAAAAAGGTCGTCGCGGTTCTGGGTGCGTCCGCGGCAGTGATGTCCGGCTTGGTTTTCGGCAGCGGTTCGGTGAACGCGGACCCGGGATGCCCGAGCCTGTACGTGGTGGCGATCCCAGGCACCTGGGAGACCGGGCGCGACAAGACGCCACAGCCCGGCATGCTGGCCGGCGTCACCAGAGGCCTCCCGTCCTCCGCGGATGTCGACTACGTGACTTACGCCGCGACCGCCTTCCCCTGGGAGGGGGAGGTTTACGGCAACTCGAAGAAGGAAGCGGTCGACAGCGCGCGCGGCCTGATCGCGGACATGGCGCAGCGGTGTGGCGCGACGAAGATCGCGCTCGTCGGCTACAGCCAGGGCGCCGACGCCGCCGGTGATCTCGCGGCGGAGATCGGCACCGGTCTCGGTGTCGTGTCGCCGGACCGGATCGCGGGTGTCGGCTTGATCTCCGACCCGCGCCGTTCGCCCACCGATATTCAGGTCGGCCCGGTTGCGCCCGGCGCGGGCGCAGGCGGCCCCCGGGTCGGCGGCTTCGGCTGGATCAGCGACCGCACGCGCACCATCTGCGCACTCGACGACCTCTACTGCGCGACCGCGACCGATGACTTCGTCACCCGGTTCGCCGGGTTCCTCGCCCAGGCGTCGGACGCCAACCCGGCCAACCTGTGGCGCTACCAGATCGAGGCGGGGAACATCATCGGCGACTTGATGGCCTTCGGAGGTGTCCCGACCCTGCAGTCGCAACTGACCGATTCGGCGAACGAGCAGCGGGCCAAAGATCTCGAGCGCTTCTACAACTCGCATGCGCACACTTTGTACGGCAGCTACTCGGTGGGCGGCGGCCAGAACGCTATCTCCTGGATGCACAACTGGATCGCGGGCATGGCCTGATCCTCGAACGAAACCGAAGGCCCATCTCCGAACTCGGAGATGGGCCTTCGGTTTCTCGGTGGGAGACTGGCTAGGCCGACCCGGACGGGAAGAACTGCTGGAACAGTTGCGGCGGCGCCGGCGGGCCGCCCTGCCAGGGCTGGTTGTTCTGCCAGGGCTGGTTGTTCTGCCAGTCGTGGTCGCCTGGTCCGCGCCGGTGATCACCGTCGCGGTGATGGAACGGACCGTCGATGTCGGTGCCCTGCTGCAGCGCGTCCACCGGCTGTACCTGGACCGCGTCGGGCGCGGAGTTGGGAGCTTCTGCGGAGGCGGTCGCCGCGAGGCCCGCGAGCGGTACGACGATCAGCGCACCTGCCGCGGCCACCCGGGTGAGACGCCGCAGCGTAGCGGTTTTGGAGAGCGACACGGAATTCCTTTCTCTCGAACCGTGAGCCGCTGATTCAGTAGGCTCACTGATCCCATCGAAGTTTCCGTCACTGGGACGCCGGTGCGACGCTGCTGGCAATCGACTGTGAAATGCGCGTTCAGGCCCGCGCCGCGATGTTGCGCGGCAGAAGATCCCACACGTGCCCGTTCTCGTTGACGGTCGCTGCGGTCCGGCGCCCGGTGCGGGAGAACAGGATTCGAGTGATCGAGCAGTAGTCGATCGGGAAGGTCAGCGGCCGCTCCAGCCCGAGCATGTCTTGCAGCAGCACGTTGATCACGCCGCCGTGCGCGAAGGCCAGCACGGTGTCGGCCGGGTCGGTGGTCGCGGCGATGTGGATGATCGCCTCGTGTACCCGGGCCTTGAACGCCTCGCTGTCGATCTGCAGCGGCAGATGCCCGGACTTGATCCGCTCGTAGGCGTCCTGGAATTCGACCTTCGCGTCCTCGATCGGGATATAGGCGGGCAGGTCGCGATCGTATTCGGCGAGGTCGTCGACGATCTCGAGATCGAGCCCCAGCTTCGCGGCGGTCGGCGCCGCCGTTTCCCGAGCCCGGCGCTGGGGGCTGCTCACCACCCGGGAGATCCGATGGTGACCGAGCGCGGCAGGCACCCGCTCGGCCTGCTCCAGTCCCACCGGTGCCAGTTCCGGATCGGCGGGCCCGTCCGTATTCAGAATCCGGATCGGCTGGGCGTGGCGAACGAGGATCAACTGCACACGCCCACTCTGCCGGATGACCGCTCCGGCTTCCATCCAGGTCTGCGTGCGTCTGCGCCAGGCCGCTGGTCACATACTCTGAGATATGACCGTCGAGCCGTTTCCGCGTGGGCTCGGTCTACCTGGGCACTCGGGTGGCACCTGGAAGAAACTCGCGGACTATTCGGCGCCGACGAACTCGATGCGGAGGGGGCGTCCGAGCGCACGGTGTTCTGATGGACAGCGCACAAGAAACGGCCCGGTTCGCGGAAAGCGACCCGGGCCGTTTCGGCTCGATCAGCCCCGACGGCTACTGGTTGTTCTTCTTGCGCTGGGCCAAAAGGTAGATACCGCCGACGATCAGCGCGACGACAAGCAGACAGCAGATCGCGCCGAAGATCAGCCCGCCACCGCTTTTCTTCTTCTTTTTAGCGGCGTACTCCGTTGCCGAACTCAACAACACATCCGGATTGGTCCACACGGTGTGATCCAGCAAGGTCGCGTTGGTCAGCATGTCAAGGTACATATTCGAACCCCTCGAGGTGTATCGGCCTCCTCCCGGAGCCGAATTTCCAAGCTTAGCCGTCCGATTCGTCCGATGCGAACTCTGCACCGGTGGTGACCCGGGTCAGCGCGGCTTCACCAGGGGGAACGGTAGCGTCTCGCGGATGCTGCGTCCGGTGATCAACATGGCGATCCGGTCGACACCCATCCCGAGGCCACCGGTGGGCGGCATCGCGTGTTCCAGCGCCAGCAGGAAGTCTTCGTCCAGCTCCATCGCCTCCGGGTCGCCGTTGGCCGCGAGCAGCGACTGCTCGGTGAGCCTGCGCCGCTGCTCCACCGGATCGGTGAGCTCGCTGTAGGCGGTGCCGAGCTCGACACCCCACGCCACCAGGTCCCATCGCTCGGTGACACCTGGAATGCTGCGATGCGCCTTGGTCAGCGGCGACACCGAAGTAGGGAAGTCGATGTAGAACGTCGGCTTCTCGGTATGGGATTCGACCAGGTGCTCGTACATTTCCAGCACCACCTGACCCGCGTCCCAGCCGTGCTGATAGGGCACGTCGGCCTTGTCGCACAGCTCGCGCAACTCCTCGACGCCGGTCTCCGGGGTGATCTCCGCGCCGATCGCCTCGGACACCGCACCGTGCACCGTCTTCACCTGCCACTCGCCGGAGATATCCACCTGCTCGAACGTGCCCTCGTCAGTGGGCCGCAATGCCACCATCGCACCGTTGGCCGCGAGCGCCGCATTCTGGATCAGCTGACGGCAGGTATGCATCATCCGCTCGTAGTCGCTGTGCGCCTCATAGGCCTCGAGGATGGTGAACTCGGGATTGTGGCTGAAGTCGACGCCCTCGTTGCGGAAGGTCCGTCCGATCTCGAACACCTTCTCCATACCGCCGACGCACAACCGCTTCAGGTACAGCTCGGGCGCGATCCGCAGGTACAGATCCAGGTCGTAGGCGTTGATGTGGGTGACGAACGGTGTCGCGTTGGCGCCGCCGTGCACTTGCTGCAGGATCGGGGTCTCCACCTCCAGGTATCCCCAGGAGTTCAGCGAATCCCGCAGCGAGCGCAACACCGCGCTGCGCTTGGCGAGCACCTCGCGGATCTCGGTGTTGATCGCCATGTCGACATAGCGCTGGCGCACCCTGGCCTCGGGGTCGGACAGACCTTTCCACTTGTCCGGCAACGGATGTAGGCACTTGCCGAGCATCCGCCAGTCCGCCGCGAGCAGCGACAGCTCGCCGCGGCGGCTGCGCCCGATCTGACCGCTCACCTCGATCAAATCGCCGAGGTCGAAGAACTCACCGAACTCGGCGCTGCGCTCGGCGCCGACCCGGTCGCGATCGATGACCAGCTGGATATCGTCGGTCCAGTCGCGCACCACGGCGAAGATCACGCCGCCGTAGTCGCGGATCCGCAGCAGCCTGCCGCAGACCCGGACCGTGGTACCCCGCGGGGAGCGCCGCGCCTCGGCGACCGTGTGCGTCGGCGGGTAGGCGACCGGGTAGGCCTCGACACCGGCATCGGCAAGGCGTGCAAGCTTATCCATACGCACGCGCACCTGCTCGGGCCTGCGGGAAGGCTGCTCCTCGCCCTCGACTACGGCGATGTCGGGTGGGCTGCCGTCGGCGTGCAGCCCCGTCATCGTCGCGGGTACCGCGCTGTGCTCACCGGTGTGCGTCGCGGTGTCCGGGTCCCTGCCGAACCGAGGAAGGAAGCCCTCGGCCAGTGCGCTGGCCACCGCGACCCGAGGCAGCTGCCTGCGCTCCTCGAACAAGAAGAACCGGGGCACCCAGTGCGGCTGATACTTCACGTTCGACCGATACAGCGCCTCCAGCTGCCACCACCGGGAGAAGAAAAGCAGCACGCCGCGCCACAACCGCAGCACGGGACCTGCACCGATCCGGCCGCCCTCCTCGAACACCGAGCGGAACACGGCGAAGTTCAACGACACCTTGGTGATGCCGTGCTGCTCGGAGGTCAACGCGAGCTGCGAGATCATCAGCTCCATCACGCCGTTCGGGCTCTGCGGGTCGCGGCGCATCAACTCGAGCGAGGCGCCGGTGCGACCCCAGGGCACCAGCGACAGCATGCCGAGCACCCGGTCCTGTGGGTTGACCGCTTCGACCAGCAGGCAGTCGCTGTCCAGCGGATCGCCGAGCCTGCCGAGCGCCATGGAGAACCCGCGCTCGGTCTCGGTGTCGCGCCAGGTGTCCGCGCGGGCGATGATCCCGGCGAACTCCTCGGCTGGGATATCGCGGTGCCTGCGGATGCGGATTGCGATGCCGTGCTTGCGTAGCCGGTTCGCGGCCTGACGCACCGGCTTCATCTCAGGGCCCGCCAGCGAGAAGTTCCTGGTGTCGAGGATGGCCTCGTCGCCGAGGCGCAATGCCGAAAGGCCAGCGCGTCGATAGGCCGTCGCGCCGAACTCGCTTGCCCCCATCACCGCGGGAGCCCAGCCGAATTGGTCGGCCAGGCGCAGCCAGGCATCAATCGCCTGTGGCCAGGCCTCGCAGATGCCGATCGGGTCGCCGCTGGCAAGACAGACGCCCAGCTCCACCCGGTAGGTCACCGCCGCCTTGCCGCTCGGCGCGAACACCACTGCCTTGTCGCGCCGGGTGGCGAAGTAACCGAGCGAATCCTCCACGTCCGAGCGCTCCAGAAGGCCGCGGATCGCGGACTCGTCCGTCCCGGTCATCGCGTTTGCCGCACGCTGCGAGCGCAGCAGGATGAGCACCGCCGCCAGCAGCGCGATGGCACCGAACAGACCGAGTAGGAAGTTGACGAACGGGCGCGGATGGCCGTCGAAGTGTTCGTTGTCCACCAGCACCGCCGCGGTCACCCGATAGACCGCCCAGCCGAGCCGCTGCACGCCCTGCGGCAGGCTGCCGGGGAACAACTCCACCAGGCCCCAGCCGAGCAGACAGCCGATCGTCAGCCCTCCGACCAGCACACCGAGCGCCTTCCAGCCCGCACCGCGGCGCACCTTGGTATAGAACTCCGGCCACGCCGCGATGAGTACGCCGATCACCGCGATGTGCAGCACCATGGCGACCAAGGCATTGATGTCGCCCTCTTCGGCGAAGTCGACGCCGTTGGCGAGCGCGAAGAGCGCGAGATAGCCGAGCAGCAACCACCAGGCGATTCGTTTCCGGCTGGCGATGGCACCCGCCATCAGACCGACGACCAACGCCCACATCAGGTTGGTGTCCGGCGCGTCGAAGTAATAGTTGTCGACATAACGGCGCGGCACCTGAGTCAGGAAGCGCAGCCCGGGCGAGAGGCTCCAAAGAAAGCACAGCACAGCGAACACACCGAGCGTCAATCCCGCGATATGCGGCACCTCGGCGAGTCTTCCGTGCCCCCGATGCGGAACCGGCGGCGTAGGTCTGTCAGCGAGTGGTTCGGTGTTCAGGTGTTGCTGGGCTGGCGACTGCGTCGCGGACGCGGCGGCCGCTCGGACGCGAGCCGGGCCGCGAACGGGGAATGCTCGGTCTCGCTGCGCTCGGAAACTGGGGGATGCCGTGTGGTGCTGTCATGAGGTTCGGCGTGGTCAGACGTGTGCGGTGGTCAGGGGCCTTGGGAGTCCTGGGTGGTCGGGATGTGCTGTAGGGACCTGAGGTGGTCGGGATGCGCTGTAGGGACCCGAGGTGGTCGGGATGTGCTGTAGGGACCCGAGGCGATCAGGGCGCGGATCATGGTGTCGGTGGTCGGTGGTCGGTGGTCGGTGGTCGGTGGTGGGCCGGGTCCTGAGGCCGGTTGCTGGGTTGGGCGGGTGCGCTAAGGCCTTATAGGCCGAGCGTCGGGGCGCGGCGTGGGTCCGGGGTGACCGGAGTGTGCTGCGGCGCAGCACTGCGCTCGGCCATGTCGGCTTCGGCAGCGGCCCCTGTGTCTCGGCCGCTGGCCCTGGTCGAATATGCGGTTCCGGGTAACCACGGGCGTGCTGTGGATTCGGGTGTGGGCCACGGATGCGGCCGCGGTTGAATGTTGCTCTCGGGTCGCCGGGGGTGCAGGGCGGTGTCCGGTGAGTCCGGGTGGGGGAGTAAGTATTTACCCCATGTCAGAACCAGTCGATGTGCCGATCGATGACGACGTTATTCGGCTCGGTCAGTTTCTGAAGCTGGCCAACCTGATCGAATCCGGTTCGGAGGCCAAGACGGTGATCGCAGCCGGGTTGGTGCGGGTGAACGACGAGGTCGAGCTACGTCGCGGCCGACAGTTGCACGTCGGCGATGTCGTTGCCCTCGCGGGTCACAAGGCCAGGGTGTCGGGCTGACCGGCCGCCCGAGCGACGGCCCCGGAGGCGGTAGCTCGCGTGACTACGGAGGGACCTGGGAGCCTCGACGAATGGGCTCAGTCCTCGGCGCGTACGACGACGCCGTCGTTGTCGCTGTAGAGCATGTCGCCGGGAATGAAGGTCACACCGCCGAATTCGACCGGCACATCGCGGTCGCCGCTGCCGGTCTGGGTGCTCTTGCGCGGGTTGGTGCCCAGCGCCTTGATTCCGATGTCCAGGCTGCGCAGGATGGCGGAGTCGCGGACCGCGCCGTTGACGATGACGCCTGCCCAGCCGTTCTCGACGCCGCGCCCCGCGATAATGTCGCCGACCAGAGCGGTGTGCACGCTCGCGCCGCCATCGACCACAAGCACCTTGCCTTCGCCTTGCTCGGCTAGCGTCTGCTTGACCAGCAAGTTGTCCTGGAAGCAGCGAATGGTGGTGATTCGCCCGGAAAACGCTTCGCGTCCGCCGAACTCGAGGAACTGCGTATCGCAGCTGCGGATCTCCGGGCCGATCTCATCGGCCAAGTCGGCGGTGGCGACAACATTCTGCGATTCGGTCACTGTGTCGATTTTGCCGTGCCTGCAGTACGGCGTAGTTGTGGCCCCCACGAACCGGCCGCGAACGGACGCTCGTAAGCCTCGGGCCGTTGGGGTGCGTGGGGAAGTGATTGTCCGAATCAGTTGAGCGACTGGCAGTTATGGAATTCGGCAATTCCTGGGGTTGGCGTCGCGGGTCAGGTAGGAGGAGTGCGGTTTCAGTCGTCGCTCGCGATTGTCTGCGCGAACAAACCTCGCGCGCGGTTGCTCACCGTATGCGCGCTCCTGCTCGGCGATTTCGCCCTATCGATGTCCGTAGCGCAGTTGGTAGAGGTCCCGATCGTGGTCGGTAATCTTGCCGTGGTCCACCAAATCCGCACTCAATCCGTGCTGGACCAGGCGGAAGCGCCGCCAGACGTAGCTGAGTGCGACCGTGAAGACGACCAAGGGGACGATCATCATCACGATCAAGCCGATCTTCAGCGGCATCGGCCCTGGAAACAGCAATACCAGGGCGAAGAACGGGATGGCCGGCCCGAGAAACCGGACGAGATATCGCTCCATGGCCCCGTGTCCGACGAGGTCGTGGATGACCCACTCGTGCAGCTCCTCCGGGAGTTCGCGGCCCAGATCGTAGGCGATCCGCTGCCTTATCGTGGGGGTTTTCATGCCTCAAGGCTATGCCTGTGATGTAAGACACCGCTAGGTTGTGGCGCTGAGCTTCCCGCTCATCCGCGTCCGTGCCTGCGCTCGTAATCAAGGCGTTCGTGCTCGGCTCGGCTGCGGGCATCGGCGTCCGCCAGCGCTGGGTCGAGGCCGTGCTTGATCAGCCGATGGCGCCGGTAGACATACAGCAGCGCTACGGTGAAATAGATCAGTGGCAGATACAGCAGCGCCATCATTGCCAAGCCCATCCACAGCGGGCCCGGCAACAACAGGAACAGCATGAGGACCGGGATGATCGGTACCAGGAAGCGCAGCAGATAACGTCGCGTCGCGCCGGGCCCGACGAGGTCCTGACGCACCCATTCCGACATCGAGTCCGGCAGCGTGCGGCCACAGATGTAGCCGATGCGCTGGGTGAAGGAGGGCCTCGAGGTCATGGTTCCAGCATCCTGGCCGGTCAGCGCCCACGCAACCGGCGCTGACATCGCGCCGGCGCTACGCGCGCGAGGCATGGAAGTCTTTGATCTGGGCGACCAGGTTGTGCGTTGTGTGCTGCACGGCGATCTTCACGAACGGTTCGATCGTCTTGCCGAGCGCACGACCCGCCAGGCCGCCGGGCACCCGGAAGTCCACGATCGCGTCGACGGTGCAGAGGGCGTCGCCCTTGGTGTGGAACAAGAAGGTGGACTCGATCTCGAAGCCCTTGATCGACTTCACCGCGATGGCATAGCTCTGCTCCCAACGGATCACCTCGATCCGTGACTTCAGCGCGGCTGGCCCGAGCTTCATGTGCCCGTCGAAGGTCGCGCCGACCCCCTCGGTCTGCTCGCCGACCGGGGTGAAGGACTGGATGCCGTGCAGGAAGCGCGGCAGATTCCGATAGTCGTTCACGAATGCGAACGCGGACTCCGCCGAGGCTGCGCAATCCTCGACGATCTTCACTTCGGTCATGCCGAAACAGTAACCGGCTTCGATAATGGTCATCCGATCAGGCGGTGACCGCCAGCGTTGCGGCCAGCCCGAAGGCCAGCGCCATCACGACGGCCTCGACGACCGCGCGGCGCAGTGAAGCCTCCGCGTCCATCCGGTGGTCGGCGGCCCGCGGCACCCAGGTGCGTCGCCACCACCAGCCGAGCGCGAACAGCCCGATCAGCACTACGGTCTTCGCGAGCAAGATCCTGCCGTAGCCGGTCGTCACGAACGGTGTGATCCCGCCGACTCGAATCACCCCGTTCAGCAGGCCGGTCACCGCTACCATCGCCACCAAGGGCAGCGCCGCCGCCGAATACCTGGGCAGCGCGACCGCCCACTCGCCGCGCGTCCGTACGACCAGCGCCAGCGCGATCAGCAACCCGAACCAGGCCGCCGCCGCGAGCGCGTGCACCGCGGCGAGCACCGAGCCGAACGCCTGCTGTGACATGTGTCCGGTGATCGGGCGAAGCGCCAGCACGACCGCAGCGAACACCAGCACCAGGTCGGGCGATGCGGAGCGCGGGCGCCGGAAGGCCAGCGCGGATCCGCAGGCCACCACGCCGACGCCGACCAGGATGGCGATGCCGACCTGGCCGCCGCTGATATCGACGAGGTAGGTGCCGAACTGGCCTGCGCCGAGGTCGGTTGCCGGAACGCCGACGACCTCGGCCGCCTCGAAGACCAGCACGGCGAATTCGGCGCTCGCCCAGATCCCGGCCAGCACCGCGAGCAGCCGCCACGGCGTCCGCAGCCGGGGCTGCACCCTGGGCAGCGCGGCCAGCCCGAGCACGGTGGCACCGACACCGTCGGCGAAGACCCGCACAACGGCCTCTGCGGGCAGCGCTTGCTGCGAGTTCAATGCCCAGGCGAGCGCCACGCCGACCAGCCCGGACACGGCGACAAGCAGCGGCGAGAACCATGGTGTCCGGGCGGTCTTGCGTCGCGCACCACCCGGGCCGCCGATCGTCCTGGCGCTCACCGTTCGGGGTTCCGGCTCCTGCCGCCGAACAGCGCGACCGCCAGCCCACCGCCGAACAGCACGATCGCGCCGAGGACGAACACCCACAGCGGAACCCCGCCCGAGCCGTCCTCGTCGCCGTCGACCGTCTTCGCGTTCGCCTTGGGACCCGGCGTCCCGCTACCGGGTTTGCTGAGCGTGAAGTGCCGCTTGCCGCTGACCGGGTGGCCGTCGGCGGAGGTCACCCGATAGCCGACGGTGTACTCGCCGACCGGACCCAGCTCGCCCACGGTGACGCTGACCGTCTTGCCTTCGACGACCGGATCGCCCTTGGACCACAGGTTGCCGTCCGGGCCGACCACGGTCAGGGCCGGGAAGCTGGGTTGCAGTTCCTCGTTGAAGGTGATGCTGACCCGCGCCGGGCCGCTGTCGACGGTCGCGTTGTCGTCCGGGACGCTTCCGGTCGGCGTCGAATGTGCGGAAGCGACTCCGGTCGCGGCGACACCGAATCCGAGCAGAAACACCCCCGCCATGACGGCGGTGAACAGGCGGCGGGTCACGACCGACGCCCGCGAATCACGTTGCCCAGACCGAGTGCGACGCCGAACAGTCCGAGCGCGAGGCCGACGCCGGCGAGCCAGCGGGCGGTGTCGTCGGTGTCGTGCTCGCCGGCACGCGTGGCCGTGCTGTCCATCTGGTGTCCGTCTTCCGCGTTTTCCTTCGCCGCGGCAAGGGTGGCCGACGGCGCCGGGTGTTCGGGTTCGTCGCCGTCTGGGCCGACCGGCTGATCCCAGCTGACCACCTTGCCGTCGGAATAGGTCTGCTTGGCGGGAAAGGAGACCGAGTCCTGCTTGGGCAGTGGGCCGACGGACACCGCGAAACGCTGAAACTGACCTGGCGCGATGCCGGGAGCTCCTGGGTCCGCGATCCAGGTGATCGCAGTGATCTCCGCTGTTGCGTTGCGTTCGACCTTGGCCGACCAACCCGGAATCGGTTCGGTTCGAGCGGATTTCAGGTTGGGAAGGGTGATGGTGAGCGCAGTGGTGCTCGCGGTGTCCGATTCGGTCGGCACCCGGAACGTGGCCACTGCGTACCCGCCCTGGGTTGCGCCGGGCACGTCCACCGTGACGTGCGCAGCGGCGGTCCCACAGGTGAGCAGGACGAGACCTGCGGCGGCCGCCGACGTGCCGACGGCGCGCGAAATCGAGCTGTGCATGGAAAGCCTTCTGTCCGAGGGAAAGTGATGTCGGGTATCAGGCCGACGCCGGTGGCGCGCGGGGACCGATCGAGCCGTTCGGATGAAAGCGGTAGGAGGGGAGGCCGGGATCGGACCAGTGTGGGGTGCCGAAGATTCGCGCCAGGGGCGAAGCGAGCATTGCGCACAGCGCGGTGCTGGCGATGGTGTAGAGCGTCTCGGCGAGCACGATCAGCGCCGCACAGCCGAGTGTCGCGATGGCGTGCGCGACAAGCATCCATCCGGCCGGCAGCGCGGATTCCGTGGTCCCGGCGTGTTTGTGCCCGAGCAGGCCGGATAGCGCGGCATGGCTCATCAGCTGACCTGCCCCGAGCAATCCGACCACGACGACCGGATTCCGGCGCATCGACACGGCGCCCGCCGCCGAACCCGCGGCGGCGGCGATCAGCAGAACAAGTGTCAACTCGGTCGAACTGGGGAAACCGCAGCCCGCGGCACCATGCGCGGCCACGCCGAGCACACCGACAAGTGCACCGACCAGACCACCGCGCAGGTGGCCGGTGATCGGTTGCGGTGGCATCGCGACGGCGGTCAGCGCACGCCGAGGCGGGCCAGGACGTCGGCCTCGATCCCGGACAGCTCGTGGGCGATCGACGCATGCACGGCGCGGCGGCGTGCCGTGGGCAGTTGCTCGGTGGTGCGTACGGCGGCGGTCAGACTGCCTAAGCGGTCTCGAGTGGTGGCGACGAACTTCTGCGCCTCCCCCTCGTTCTTGCCGTCCCGCGCGGTGACCTTCTCCAGCGCCGCTTCGGCATTCGTGATCCTGGCCCGAAGCTTGGCGCCGTGCCCGGTGAAGTCGCCGAGCTGTTCGACGCCGATTCCGAGCTGCTGGGCGCGGCGGGTGTCGAGCCTCCCGCGCAGGAAAGTCGCGCCACGATAGGCGAGCGGGGCAAGCACCGGGATGAGGACGCGAGCCACACCGAGGTACTTCTTGACCTGGCTCGCGCTGAACGGATCACGCTCAGCCTTGGCGGCCACCTTCAGCGCGGCCTTCTCCTCCGCCTGGAACGTGGCGATCTGCGCTTTGGCGACTTTGCGCTGGGTGCGCGCCTCGGCGCGGCGGGATTTGCGGTCGTTCTTCGCGGCGAGCCTGGCCTCGATCGCGGCCTTGTGCTTGAGGGCTTTTGCCTCGGCCCTGCGGCTCGGCCGCCGCTTGCGCTTCGTGAACAACCCCATCGAAGGCCCTCCGTCATGCTGGTTTGCCATGGCGGTACGACGCCGGGGAAGGCCGTCCGCCCATGTCACACGGTTTGCCGTTACCCTATCGGGTCCATGGTGACAGCCACGAGGGTAGTGCGGGCTGTGACCCTCGATTCGCGGAGTTGTCGGGGGGAGGGACCATACTGCTAAGCGTGGATTCGGACATCGGTGACCGAGATGGTCGCAAGCGCAACGGCATGGCCGTCGGTCGGCCCGCCGGCGCGCCGAGCGCCTTCATCGATGCCAGGGCGCTGATCGGCTGCCGACATCGGCTGCATCTGGACGCCGCCCATCCCGAGGCGCTGGTAGGGATTTCGGATGATCCGGGTGTGCGCCAGCGCAGGGAAGCAGCCGCCGCACACCGCAGCAGGGTGCGCGACGCACTGGTCGCGGCCGCCCCCGATGCCTGGGTGGTGATCGATACCGGACTGCGCGCCGCCGAGCGCGCCGAGGCGACGATGCGCGCGTGCGCGGCAGGGGCGCAACGGATCTGGGGAGGTCTGCTGCCGCAGGAGCTCGACACCGGCAGACGCGGCGGCTCCGAGATCCTCCTGCGCGATCCCGACGGCGGCGGGTACATCCCGATCATCGTGGTGAACCACAAGGTGACCGATCCGCGTCAGCCCGAGCCCGCCGACTTCCACCCGACCACGTCGGACCCGTATCACTGGCATCCGCAACCGGATCCGCACCGGAAACTGCGCCCGCAGCCCCGTGACCAGCAGCGTCTCGCCCACCTCCACCGGATGCTGCAGCGCCATGGCCTGGCCAGCCCCGCACTGGTCGGCGGCGTTATCGGCTACCACTTCGACCGCATCCTGGTGCACGACCTCAGCCCGCTGCTCGCCGACTACGACCGGCGCTACGCCGACCGGATCGCGGTGGTGCGCGGCGAGCTGCCGACTGTGCCGTCGAAGGTGCCCGAGTGCAGGCAGTGCCCGTGGTGGAAGCGCGGCATCGAGGGGCCGAGTTGCGAAGACTGGCTGATCGAACGCCGCGACGTCAGCCTGGTGGCGCCCGGTTCGCGCGCCGAGGTGCTGCGCAGACACGGTGTCGAGACGATCGACGATCTCGCCGCCTGGTCCGATCCGGACCCCGAGGACTGGCAGCACGGCCCGTTCGACGAGGCAGTGGTCACCGCGCGGGCCTGGATCGCCGGCGCGCCGTTGGTCCGCAGGGTCGAGTCGGTGCGGGTGCGGCGGGCCGACGTCGAGGTGGACGTCGATCTGGAGAGCTTTCAGGAGTACGGCGCCTATCTGTGGGGGACGCTGCTGGACGGGGTGTACCGTCCGTTCGTCACCTGGGATCCGCTGCCCACCGACGACGAGGGCCGCTCCTTCGGCGAGTTCTGGACCTGGCTGATGACGGTGCGCGCCGAGACCGCCGCGGCCGGGAAAACCTTCGCCGCCTATTGCTATTCGCGCACCGCCGAGGACAAATGGCTGTACGAGTCGGCGCGCCGGTTCGCGGGCCGTCCCGGCGTGCCCACCATGGACCAGGTGCGCGCATTCGTGGACGGGCCGCAGTGGGTGGACATGTTCCAGGCCGTCTCGGACCAGTTCATCTGCCCGAACGGCAAGGGGCTCAAGAAGATCGCGCCGGTCGCCGGATTCGCCTGGCGCGACCCGGAGGCAGGCGGGGAGGCGTCGATGAGCTGGTATCGGCTGGCCGTAGGCTACGACGGCGCGCACGATCTCACCCAGCGCACCCGGTTACTGGAGTACAACGAGGACGACGTCCGGGCCACCCAGGTGCTGCGCGAATGGATGACACGCAGAGCCGACGTGGAGGTTCCTGGCCTCGCCGATTTCGGTCGTCGTACTATCGCCACGTGACAGAGCACGTCGAACAACTCGAGTTCCAGGCAGAGACGCATCAGCTGCTCGAGCTGATGATCCATTCGGTCTACTCCAACAAGGACACCTTCCTGCGGGAGCTGATCTCGAACTCCTCCGACGCCCTGGACAAGCTGCGGCTGGAGTCCTTCAAGGACAAGGATCTGCACGTCGACACGTCGGACCTGCACATTGAGCTGGAGGTCGACAAGGACAACCGGATCCTGACCGTGCGGGACAACGGCATCGGTATGTCGCGCGCCGAGGTGGTCGACCTGATCGGCACCCTCGCCAAGTCGGGCACCGCCGAGCTGCGTAAGAAGTTGAACGAGGCCAAATCCGAGGCCGCGGCCGAGGAGTTGATCGGCCAGTTCGGTATCGGCTTCTACTCGACCTTCATGGTTGCCGACAAGGTCGTCCTGACCACTCGGCGGGCGGGGGAGACGGAGGCCACACGCTGGGAGTCGGCCGCAGGCAGCTCGACCTACACCATCGAAACCTTGGACGAAGCGCCGCAGGGCACCGCGGTGTCGCTGCACCTCAAGCCTGCCGACGAGGACGACCACCTCTTCGACTACACCCAGGAGTGGAAGCTCCGGGAGATCATCAAGAAGTACTCCGACTTCATCGCTTGGCCGATCCGTATGCAGGTCGAGCGGACCGTCAAGGAGGGCGAAGGCGAGGACGCGAAAGAAACGACGATCCTCGAGGATCAGACCCTCAACTCCATGAAGGCGCTGTGGACTCGCCCGAAGAGCGAGGTCAGCGACGAGGAGTACAAGGAGTTCTACAAGCACGTCAGTCACGGCTGGGACGATCCGCTGGAGATCATCCCGCTGAAGGCCGAAGGCACCTTCGAGTATCAGGCCCTGTTGTTCATTCCGTCGCATGCTCCGTTCGACCTGTTCACCCGGGAGCACAAGCGTGGCGTGCAGCTCTACGTCAAGCGGGTGTTCATCATGGACAACTGCGAAGAGCTGATGCCGGAGTACCTGCGTTTCGTCAAGGGTGTGGTCGACGCGCAGGACCTGTCGCTGAACGTTTCTCGCGAGATCCTGCAGCAGGACCGCCAGATCCAGATGATCCGCAAGCGGCTGGTGAAGAAAGTGCTCGCCACGGTCAAGGACCTGCAGGGCGCCGAGGACCAGACGAACTACCAGACCTTCTGGAAGGAATTCGGCCGCGTCCTCAAGGAGGGACTGCTGTCGGACTTCGACAACCGTGACACCATCCTGCAGGTCTCCTCGTTCGCCTCGACGAACTCCGAGACCGAGTTGACTACGCTCGCGCAGTACCTGGAGCGGATTCCCGAGGGCCAGGACACGATCTACTACATGACCGGCGAGTCCCGCCAGCAGATCGAGAGCTCCCCGCACCTCGAGGCGTTCAAGGCCAAGGGCCGCGAGGTGCTGATCCTCACCGACCCGGTCGACGAGATGTGGGTCGGTTCGGTGCCCGAGTTCGACGGCAAGTCCTTCCAGTCCATCGCCAAGGGCGAGGTCGACCTGGAGACCGAGGAGGAGAAGAAGGCCTCCGAAGCGCTGCGCGAACAGCAGGACAAGGACTTTTCCGACGTGCTCACCTGGCTGGGCACTGCACTGGAGGAGAACGTGAAGGAGGTCCGCCTGACCAACCGGCTCACCACCTCCCCCGCCTGCCTGGTCGGCGACGTCTTCGACTTCACGCCGATGCTGGAGCGGATGTACCGAGCGTCAGGCCAGGCGCTGCCGGAGTCCAAGCGGATTCTGGAGCTCAACCCGACCCACCCGCTGGTTACCGGCCTGCGCGACGCCTACTCGGCCAAGAAGGACGAGGCCGACGCCGGCACCGCGACCGACCTGGCCGAAACCGCCGAACTGCTCTACGGCACGGCGGTGCTGGCCGAGGGCGGCGAGCTGAAGGACCCGGCGCACTTCGCACACATCCTCACCGATCGGCTCACCCGCACGCTCTGAGTCGCCTACGACCGGGGGCCATCGACGATGGCCCCCGGTCGCGGCATGTCGACGGAGCCACTTCATAACCCTGCGGTTGTCCGGGCGGCATCGGTGCATACCAGGGGTACGGACGCTTATCCCCGGTACTCGTTCGGCGGGGGATATCTGCTTGCCACTCGAGGTGTCAAAGCTTGGGTTCGGTTGGACTCCCTTCGTGCACAGCGATATTCGCGGAACTGGGGCGCTGGTACCGGTGTGGCACGGTTAGGATTTGGACGATCGAAAGGATCGTCACAGGATGTCCGGAAACCCGCTTGCCGTCGCCGAGCCGTGGGATCTCGTCGCCGACCGATACGCCGAGTTCGCCCCCACCGTCATGCAGCCGTTCTCCGCGCGTGCGCTCGGGTTCGCCTCGCTGTCGCCGGTTTCGCAGGTCGTGGACGTCGCCGCCGGACCTGGCACGCTCAGCCTGCTGGCAGCCGACCACGTGGCATGGGTCGAGGCCATCGATTTCTCCGAGACGATGATCGCGCGGCTCGCGGAAAACGCGGCGGCCGCCGGGCTGACGAACATCGCGGCGCAGGTGGGGGACGGGCAGGCGCTGCCGTTCGCCGGTGACCGGTTCGACGCCGGATTCTCGATGTTCGGGCTGATGTTCTTCCCGGAGCGCGCCAAAGGGTTCGCCGAGCTGTATCGGGTGCTGCGGCCGGGCGGCACGGCGGTGGTGTCGAGCTGGGCGCCGGTTGTGGAGTCGCCGCTGATGCGGATGATGTTCGGCGCTCTCGCTGCCGCCGATCCGAACATCCACGAGCCGCAGCCCAACTTCCTGAGCCTGGAGAACCCGCAGGTCTTCGAATCCGAGATGCGCGGCGCAGGGTTCGAAGCCGTCTCGATCCAGCGGCATTCGATCGCGCTCACCTTCGGCAGCCCCGACGAGATGTGGGAGACCATGGTGCGCAGCAGCGCGCCGCTGGAACTCATGCGCCACAGCGTCGGGCCGGAGGTCTGGGCCGAGCGGGCGACGTTGATGAAGGCCTTCCTCGTGGCGAATTACTGGCCGAACTGTCCGCTGTCCACCACCGCGTATCTCGGCATCGGGCACAAGCCGGAGGGCTGAGACGAGAACTGCGCACGCTCTTCCGAGGAAGGATCATGCGCAGTCGCTGCGTCGGCGCGGAATTACCGCGGGGCCATGCGCAGCGCGCCGTCCATGCGGATGGTCTCGCCGTTCAGGTAGTCGTGCTCGACGATGTATTGCGACAGCTGCGCGTACTCGTCCGGACGGCCGAGGCGGGACGGGAAGGGAACGCCGGCCTCGAGGCCCTTGCGGTACTCCGCGGTGACGCCGGCCAGCATCGGGGTGTCGATGATGCCAGGGGCGATGGTGTTCACGCGGATGCCGAACTGGGCAAGGTCGCGCGCGGCGGGAACGGTCATGCCGTGCACGCCGCCCTTGGAGGCCGAGTACGCGATCTGGCCGATCTGACCCTCGAACGCGGCGACCGATGCGGTATTGATGATGACGCCGCGCTGGCCGTATTCGTCGACAGCGTCGGTCTTGGCGATCGCGTCGGCGGCCAGCCGCATGACGTTGAACGTGCCGAGCAGGTTGACGGTGATGACCGTGCGGAACAGTTCCAGGTCGTGCGGGCCGTTCTTGGACAGGATGCGGCCTGCCCAGCCGACACCGGCGCAGTTGACCACGATGCGCAGCGGCGCGCCGGACTCGACGATCTTCGCGACCGCAGCGCCGACCTCGTCGTTGCTGGTCACATCGGCTGGGAGCAAGGTGACCCCGGCGGGCACGTTGTCGCCGGCGCGCTCGATCGACTGCGGCACATCAAGTCCGAAGACGGTGGCGCCGAGCTCGGCGAAACGCTTGGCGGTGGCAGCGCCGAGGCCGGACGCACCTCCGGTGACAATAGCGGCGGAACCCGAAATCTCCACGATGGTCCTCTCGTTCGTGACAGCCAGTTGGCCCTTTGCCAATGGCACCCTAACCGGTCTCACATGAGAGGCCCAGCATGGCTCCCTCTCACCGGGGCACCCTTGGCACACCGTTTGCGAACGAGAATGTTCGACGGTGGTACCGCAGAATGGAACGGCCAGCCGAGACCGACCGAACACCGGAGTCACCGCATGACCGAATCGGCCACCAGCGCACACCAACTCCCTCGTGGCAGGCACGGCCTGCCGCGGGAGCTGGTGATCGCCTCGCAGCGCGAGCGGATTCTGATCGCGACGGCACAGGCGATGGCCGAAAATGGTTATGTCGGAACGTCGGTCGCGGCGATCCTGAAACGGGCGGGGGTGTCCCGGGAGACTTTCTACGAGCAATTCCGTTCCAAGGAGCACTGTTTCGACGCGGCCTACGAACGTGCGGTACAGATGCTGCTCGACCGAATCGCCGATGCGAACGGGGGAGAAGAGGATTCCGCCGCGTCGAAGGAGTGGGATGCCATGGCGCGAATGGACCGGATCTTCCGCGCCTATCTCCAACATCTGATCGACGACCCGGCCAGCGCGCGGCTGTTCCTGGTCGAAGTCTTCGCGGTGGGGTCCGCGGCGATCTCGCGCCGTGCCCAGCTCCAGGAGCTGTTCGTCGGCTTGATCGCGGGGGTGCTCGACGCGCGGACCGAGCAGCAGCGCTTCGCCTGTCAAGCGCTTGCCGCCGCGATCGGCGCGATGGTGACCGCTCGCATTGCGGCCGGTGATCCAGACGGTCTGCTGGCGCTGCGGGAACCTCTGCTCGACCTGGTGCGTGGAGGTGGCGAGCTGTACGGGTGCGCGGTGGTCGACCACGCGCTCCGCCGGAGCCCGTCCGACCGCCAGCGAGAGTGATCAGGCAAGTGCCCCGCGGCGACTGGACGGCCTGTGCGGTCGGCCGACAGCGACCCCGATGACCGGCATCGCGTTCTCGTCGCGCTCGACGAAGCCGGCGCCGCGGACGGGATTCGTCACCGGGGTCAACGACCGCGTTGTCCACACGACCGATCGGCTGCGAGCTGCGCAGGCTCCGTGATCTTCCCCGGTTCGCCGACTCGGGACTGCTGGCCTGCGATCGCCCTGCGCGTCAGTAGCACTCCGATGGCCACCGCCGGTACGGCAATGGCCACGGCTGCGATAATCAGCCTGTCCACAGCCGGTGCCGCCGCTCCGAGCAGGGTCGCCGCGCCGAAGTAGAGGAAAAGCAAGCCCGACCCGATGCCGATGGCACGCTCGGGCAGATGCTTGCCGACCAGGATGCCGACCGCGATGGCGAGCGCGTCGGCGGCGACCATACCGATGGTCGAGCCGAGCCACACGCCGACCCAGTCGTAGTCGGTGGCCAGCGCGGCGGTGGCGAACATGGTCCGGTCGCCCAACTCGGCGAGCAAGAACGCGGAGAGCACCACGAAGAACGGTGCGGTGTTGGTCCGCAGGGTCTTCGGCTCGGGTTCGCCGTCCGCGGCGGCGCCGAAGTGCTCGCGTAGCGTCCACAGGCCGACGGCAAGGAAGGTAATCGCGGCGATCAGCGAGATCGCTCTCGTGGGCAGCGCGGCGCCGAGGAAGTAACCGACGCCGACCGAGATCAGGTGCACTGCGGCGGTGGCCGTCGCGATGCCGCCGAGCACCACCCACCAGCGATACCGCAGCGCGAATGTCAGCGCCATCAGCTGGGATTTGTCGCCCAGTTCGGCGAGAAAGACGATGCCGATACTCAGCAATATGGTGGCGATCATGTTGGCGGCTCCCGGTCTCCGGCCCGTCGGTCGGAGTTCTCGGTCTTCCTCCGGCCGACAACGAAATAGTTGTCCAGGCCGAAGGTCTCGCCCACCGATCAGATACCGGTTCACACAACCGGACCCGGACCCTGGCGGGGTAGTGGGTCAGTATGTCGACTGTGTGATTGGGGGCTACTCCCCTTCGCTGCTATCGACCCTACCCGGCCGGAGTTGCGTTGCCAAGTCGTTGTAATCGAAATCGCTATGCGCACAATAAGTTTGGCGACCCATGGCGAGAGTTTCGGTTGCCCTCACGCGGCGAGCAGCATAGCCAGAACCGCGGTGTCGGGATCGCTGATCGGGTCGAGGCCGACCCGGCTGACCAGCGAGGTGACCGTGCCGTCGGACTCCGTCTCGGCCCAAGCGGCGCGGTGCTCCAGCCCGAGATGCGGCACGCCGGGCAGCAGGACGCAGCCGGATGCCACGCCCGCGCACTCGGGCAGCGACGGGCGGGTTTCGGACGGAGGATGCAGCATCAGGAGGGCGGGCGGCACATGCTCGGCAAACCGACCGGGCTCCACGGCTTCCGCGCCGAGCACGGGACCTTCGGCCAGTACCAGTCCGACTGTGCCGGGTGCCGGATCGTCCGGCAGCTCCTCGCGCACGCCGAAGACCGTCGAGGTCGCCAGTAATCCAGGCAGTGTGGCTACGCGCACAGCCAGCACGAGCACCTGCGCCCATTCCTTGGTGGTGTCCGGCCAGCGGCCGGAGATGACGAAACCTCGCAGCGATCCGCGCGAGTGGAACGGCGTGATGCCGATCGGTTCGTTGGTGCGCATTTCTGCCTCCCGTCGTGACACCGGGGGCTGCCTTGCCCGTCGTCTTTACTGTGGATCCAAAATATGAACCACAAGTCACCTGGCACACAAGTACCAAAGAGTGCCAATTGGACGGTAGGCGGCGGCCCGAGGAGCAATCTTGCTGCACACCGGACGGATTCGACCCATACCCGGCCGAACCCGATCGCTCGGCGGCCCGAGTGTGCGCTCCGCAGACGCCCGTTCGGGCGCGGGACACAGCACGGGCCCGCGAACCCGAGCCGCGCGCGGAGCGGCGGATTCGCGGACCCGATGCCGGTGCCGAACGGCTCAGCCGAAGATGAGGCCCTTGGCCTGAGTGGTCGCCTTGGCGAAGCGATCCTGGACGTCGGCCCAGTTGACGACGTTCCAGAACGCGGTGACGTAGTCCGCCTTGACGTTCTTGTACTGCAGGTAGAAGGCGTGCTCCCACATGTCGACCTGCAGCAGCGGGATGATGCCGAGCGGGACGTTGGCCTGCTGGTCGTAGAGCTGGAAGGTCAGCAGCTTCTGTCCGAGGGTATCGAAGCCGAGCACGGCCCAACCGGAGCCCTGCAGACCGTTGGCCGCGGCGGAAAATTGTGCGCGGAACTTGTCGAACGAACCGAACTGGTCGTCGATCGCCGCGGCGAGCTCGCCGACCGGCTTGTCACCGCCGTTGGGGGAGAGGTTCTTCCACCAGATGGAGTGGTTGACATGCCCACCGAGGTGGAACGCGAGGTTCTTCTCGTGCAGGAAGATCGCGCCGTGATCGCCGGCCTCGCGGGCGGCTTCCAACTTCTCCAACGCGGTGTTCACACCGGCGACGTAAGCGGCGTGGTGCTTGGAATGATGAATCTCGTTGATCTGCCCGGAGATGTGGGGCTCCAGGGCGCTGTAGTCGTAGTCCAGATCTGGCAGCGTGTACTCAGCCACGATGTCCCTTCCTAGTCGGGCCGGGTGTGCACGGAGTTCCGAGCACACCCAGCCATCATTCGTACACCCGATCGGTTCCAACCTGGCCTGACGCCCCCGCATTCCGGTGACGCCGCGCAGTAGGCGGGTCGCACACCGTCACAACATGAACATCGGCACCACAGGAACCGCACGCGTAGCATCGAACCATGTCGTGGTACGACGAACTAGTAGGGCGCGTCAGACTTCCCGAGCCCGCTCTCGTCACCCCGGAGCAGGCGCTGCCGGGCCGGGCCGAACCGCTTCTGGTGCCGGATACCCATTTTGTGAACGGTCACCCGATACATCCACCGTTTTCGGAGGACATACAGATTGCCGTCGTCGCCATGGGATGTTTCTGGGGCGCGGAAAAGGGGTTCTGGGAGCTCGACGGGGTCTACACGACAGCGGTCGGCTATGTCGGCGGATACACGCCGAATCCCACCTATGAAGAGGTGTGCAGCGGGCGGACAGGGCACACGGAATCCGTGCTCGTCGCGTTCGATCCTGCGGTGATCGACTACGCGGGCATCCTCAAATACTTCTGGGAGAACCACGATCCCACCCAGGGTATGCGCCAAGGCAACGACCGCGGTACCCAATACCGTTCTGCCATCTTCACTCTCGACGCCGAGCAGGTCGAGGTCGCCCGCTCGACCGAGGAGTTTTTCGGCAAGCGTCTGGCCGAGGCCGGATACGGCGAGATCACCACACAGATCGTGCCGCTGCCCGAGTTGTCGGGCTTCTACTACGCCGAGGGCTACCACCAGCAGTATCTGGCGAAAAACCCGGGCGGATACTGCCCGGTCCATGCCACCGGCGTGAGCTGCCCGGTGGGCGCGGGTGCCTGACGTTCCGAATTCAGGGAAACGAGAATCGCCCATGCGGTCCGCATAGGCGTTTCGGCGTCGGCTGTTACAGCGGAGGAGCGATGCCGGGGCGGGTTGCGCGCGGGTCGCCCGCGTCGTGCGCTTTCCACCAGCGCGCGCCGCCTTCGATGAAATCCGGCAGCGGGATCTGCTTACCCAGCGAATCGTGGATGGTGATGTCGTCGAACCACACTCGCACGTCGAGTTCGCGCGGATCGATGCCCTCTTCCTGAGAGAACTCCAGCACATGGGTGGAGCTGTGACCGCCGATCTCGGTATCAAAGCTGAGCAGCTCACTCCACAGGGCCCAGCCACTGTCATCGACGTCGATGAATTCCCAGCCGTGCAGCCGCCCCCCGTCGAAGCTGCGGATCGCTTCGCCCAGGCCGTCCAGTTGCAGCGGCAGCACCCGTGGTTCCATATCGTCCCAGTGCTGTACTCGCAGTGACGCGGCGACCCGGCTCACGCCGGTGAATGCCACCTGGACCCGGTAATCGTCGGATGCCGTTCCGTTCTCCGGAAGCGTCAGCACCTCGAGGTCGAGTTGTAGCCGATTGGCCGCCTCGTCCACCGCGAGACCGAGACACGCGGCCTCGGACAACGCGACATTGAGGCCGGCTGTGTCCATTCCGCCGAGTAGCCCCCTGCTCACGTCCATGTCTTCAGGCTACCGACCACCACTGCTTGCGCCGGGTATTTCATATTCTCGTCCGTTTCGCGTTCCGCATGGAACCGAACGCGGCCCGGTCCCGTCCAAGTAGGTATCGGAGCCTCCATCGCTGCAGGTTCCGAGGTGGGTGACGAATGGCCGCTCCGGGATGGATAAGGAGGGGAGTCCCGGATCGGTCATTCGCATCACTCGCTTCGACAGGGGCACTCCGGTGCACCTGGAGTTCCGAGGCGGAGGTCGGGTAACCGATCAGTTGCTTGATAGCCGCAGACCGTGGGTGTGTTCTGCCCGATAGTTGACCCTGTGGATCAGGTTGTGGATTATGTGGATAACTTCGACCGGCCTATGCACAACCAGCAACACAGCGGGGCCGCGGTCACGTTCCGGGGACAAACCATACCTGATGTCGCGGGTCGCGGTCGAGTCCTCTGCCCCGCCCCGGAACTCCACGGCAGCCCGCCACCCATGGCAGGATCGAAACTGTGACGAGCCCCCACGTTCCGTCGGTCGCGGTGGAGGATGTGCCTGCCGATTTCGACGGCAGCGTGCCCGCGTCGGCCGACACTTCGCGACCAATACTGCTCGACGTCCGCGAGGACGACGAGTGGCAGCTCGGGCACGCGCCAGGCGCGATCCACATCCCGATGGTCGACGTGCCCGCCCGGCTCGACGAGCTGGAGTACGACACCGATCTCTACGTTGTCTGCAGGCAAGGCGGCCGGTCGCTCCAGGTGGTCGAATACCTCACTCATATCGGCTTCGACGCCATCCAGGTTCGCGGTGGCATGGTGGCATGGCAGCACGCAGGGCGCCCCCTGGTCGCGGAAGGCGACCACCAGGCGAAGATCTACTGACGAAAGAACGAGGTGCGCGGTGAGTACGGTGGTACAACCTTGTGCGCGCTGCGGCGCGCGCTGGGCCGTGCAAGGTTCGCCGATGCACTGGTGCCCGCGCTGCCGAGGCGTGCTGCTCTCGCCCGCGCCGATCGATGCTCCCGCCGACCGGCGCAACTACCGATGGGTTGCGCGTAGACCCGACCAACGTGCCCGCCGGGTGCAACCCGCGCGCTCCGCAGCTCGGACGGAGACGCCCCGTTACACGCAGCCCCCGCGCTGGGGACTGATCGACCCGCCGGCGCAGGCCACCACCGCGCCGTCCCGCCCGTTCGGCCGGCTGACGGACTCGGCGACCAAACTGCTGGTCGCGACGGCGGTCGTGTTCGCCGTCGCCGCGGTGGCCGAGCTGGTGCGCTATCTGATCCTGCTGCGTAACCGGACCCGCCTGATTCATCCCGCCGTGCTGTTCTGCTCCGACGCGTTCGTCACAGGCTCCGCCGTGCTCGCGCTCGTACTCGCGCTGGTGACGGCGGTGGCCGTGCTCGGCTGGCTGATCGAGACCAGGCGGGTGACCTATGCGGAAGCCGGCCGGCGCGACCCGCGCTCACGGCGAGCCCTCGCGCTCGGTTGCCTCGTTCCGGTGGTCAACCTGCTGTGGCCAGGAATCTTCCTTACCGAGGTCGTCGCCCGGCGCGGTGACCCGCGCGCCATCCGCGCGGTCCAGATCTGGTGGGTGACCTGGGTGTTCGGTGGCGTCGTCGCGATGGCCGCACTGCTGTGGCGAACAGCGGATTCGCTGCAGGTCATGGCGGACGGGGTGATGTTCACCGCATTCACCGACGCAGTGGCCCTCGGCGTCGCGTTGCTGACGTTGTGGGTGCTGCGGACAATCGATGGGCATGATCTGCTCGGTCGCGGCCGGACCGCGCGCCGATGGTTGATCGCGGTCGATCCCGCCGTGCCTGTGATCGAGCCGGTACATCCCGGCGGCGGGAACCGGGAAGCCGATACCGCGCGAGCCGCGGCGACCGACACCCCCGCGGACGAGGCCAACGGTGCTGTGGACCGTGAGCAGGAGGAGGTTGTGGCCAAGTGAGCCAGGGCAGTCGCGCGCCGTTCGTCGTCGCGCATCGAGGCGCCTCGGCGGCGCGCCCCGAGCACACGCTCGCCGCCTACGAGCTGGCGCTCCAAGAGGGCGCCGACGGCGTCGAATGCGACGTCCGACTGACCCGTGACGGGCATCTGGTGTGTGTGCACGACCGCACCGTGGACCGGACCTCCTCGGGCACCGGGCTGGTCAGCGAGATGACCCTGGACGAACTGCAAGCACTCGACTTCGGCGGTCGCGACGGCGAGCGCGCTACGGTGCTGACCCTCGGCGAGCTGATCGGCCTGGTGCTGGACTGGCGCAGCAGGCCGACAAAGTTGTTCATCGAGACCAAGCACCCGGTCCGCTACGGGGCGCTGGTGGAGAACAAGCTGCTCGCCGAACTCCAGCGATTCGGCATCGCCACTCCCGCCTCGGCCGACCACTCCCGCGCCGTAGTCATGTCCTTCGCGGCCACCGCGGTCTGGCGGATCCGCCGCGCCGCGCCGCTGCTGCCCACCGTGCTGCTCGGCGAATCGTCGCGCTACCTGGGTGGATCGGCCGCTACGACGGTCGGCGCGACCGCCGTAGGCCCGTCGGTGAAGACGCTGCGCGAGCACCCCGACCTGGTCGACAAGGCCGCCGCCGCGGGACGCGCCACCTACTGCTGGACCGTCGACGACCCCGGCGACGTCCAGTTGTGCGCCGACCTCGGCGTCAGCTGGATCGCCACCAACCACCCCGGACGCACCAAGTCACTGCTCAGCGCCGCCTGAACCGGGTTACACACGGCCACGGGGCCCGTCGCGCGTACTTCCCAGATCCGACTGCTAGTGCCGCACACAATCGCATCGGCGGCACTCCCGTTCTGAGCGGAGCGAGACAGTGCACTGCTTGTTGGTGACCCCGCTCGTGTCCGGGTGGCCGCCGTGTCCGTGATGAACTCGCGAGCGACAACTGCTTGTCCTCTGTTCATTCGAGCCAGTCGCAAACGGTCGGTGCCGCGGTCGCGGTTCAACGCAGGCACCTGGGTGATTGCTGTTTTGTGTGGGCCGGGACTGTGTATTGCTTGTTGGTGCCCCCGCTCGTGTCT
>NZ_JBFRFQ010000074.1:0-22783 GCF_052114905.1 Nocardia sp. 2TAF39 | reverse complement strand
CGCCCGCACGACGCACCCGCTCACCCACAGGCCAGGGCTCCGCCTCGGTCAGCAACCGCACCGACCCCGCCGACCAATCCACATGCGGGCTCGGGGCGTCGACATGCAACGTCTTCGGCAGAGTTTCGTGGCGCAACGCCTGCACCATCTTGATCAGACCACCCACACCCGCCGCGGCTTGCGAGTGCCCGATATTCGACTTCAACGACCCGAGATACAACGGCTTGGACCGATCCTGTGCATAAGCGGCCAGCAACGCCTGCGCCTCGATCGGATCACCCAACGCCGTTCCGGTCCCATGCGCCTCTACCGCATCCACGTCCTCCGGACGCAAGCCCGCATCCGCCAACGCTGCCGCGATCACCCGCTCCTGGGACGGACCATGCGGGGCGGTCAAACCATTACTCGCACCGTCCTGATTGACCGCAGTACCACGCACCACTGCCAACACGGTGTGACCCAGACGTTGTGCATCCGACAGCCGTTCCACCACCACCATCGCCGCCCCCTCCGACCAGGTAATTCCGTCGGCGGCCGCCGAAAACGGCTTACACCGACCATCCCGAGCCAAACCACGCTGCCGAGAGAACTCCACGAAGACCATCGGCGTGGCCATGACCGTCGCACCACCTACCAGTGCCAGGGAACTTTCCCCCTGACGCAGCGCCCGACATGCCGTATGCAACGCCACCAGCGATGACGAACACGCGGTGTCCACCGTCATCGCAGGCCCCTCCAAGCCCAGCGCATAGGCCACCCGCCCCGACACCACACTCCCCATGACACCGGTCACGGCGTACCCCTCGGCCTCGGGCCCGGCCATACGTGCCAAAGCCGCGTAGTCCTGGTACATCGCTCCGGTGTAGACACCGGTGTCGCTGCCCCGCAACGACGTCGGGTCGATCCCCGCATGCTCCAGGGCCTCCCACGACACTTCCAACAGCAACCGTTGCTGCGGATCCATCGCAGTGGCCTCACGGGGGCCGATTCCGAAGAAGCCCGCGTCGAAATCGGCCGCATTCTGCAAGAACCCGCCCTCCCGGACATAGGACGTGCCCGAACGTTCAGGATCCGGATCAATCAGGCGTTTCAGATCCCAACCCCGATCCGACGGGAACTCACTGATCGCATCGGTTCCCGACAGCACCAGATTCCACAGGTCGTCCGCGGACGCCGCGCCGCCGGGATAGCGGCAGGCCATTCCCACAATCGCGATCGGCTCATCGGCTCGCACCCGACGCGCCGGCTTCTTCTGCCGCCGCCCATCGGGGGCGTCCCCGACTCGGGACTGGATGAACGTCGCCACCGCCCGGGTGGTGGGGTGGTCGAAGACGAGGGTCGACGGCAGCCGGAGACCGGTGGTTGCGCCGAGCCGGTTGCGGAATTCCACCGCGCCCAACGAATCGAAACCCATGTCACTGAACGGCAGATCGACATCGACCAGGTCACCCGACACATGACCCAATACCGTGGCAACCTGATCGCGCACGAACTCCAGCACAACCGCGTCGTGTCTGTCCGGCGCTAGAGACGCCAACCGCGTCGCAAGCACCCGCCCCGGAGCCGCTTTCGATCCGGGGTCTGCGCCACCACTGCCCGCGCGACGAGGCAACGGCACCAGCGACTGCAGCACACTGGGCAACAGACCCGAACGAGCCTGTGCGGACAATGCCGCGATATCAACGTCCATCGCAACGACACACGGCGCGTCCACCCCACCCGCCAGATCCAGAAGTGCGAGCCCGTCGCCTTCGGCCAATGGCCGAAAGCCATTGCGGGACAGCCGCTCTACCGCAGCAGCGCCGATATCGGCCGTCATTCCGCTGCCTGAACTCCATGGACCCCATGCCACGGATACGGCGGGCAGGCCCGTGTGGACCCGGCGCCGCGCCAGCGCGTCCAGCACCGAGTTCGCCGCCGCGTAATTGCCTTGCCCCGGCGATCCGAGCACCGCCGCAGCCGACGAGAACAACACGAACGCCGACAAGTCCCGTTCCACTGTGAGTTCATGCAGGTTCAGCGCCGCATCGACTTTCGCCGCGAGCACCCGATCGACCTGCTCGGGCGTGAGGGTGTCGACGGTGCCGTCAGCCAGCACACCCGCCGCATGGACAACAGCCGTCAGCGCGGGGCCGTCGGAGATATCGTCCAGCATCCTCGCCACGGCAGCACGATCGCTGACATCGCAGGACAGTACTCGGGTTCGAGCCCCGAGCTCGGACAGCTCGGCCACCAGTTCCAGAACGCCGTCGGCCCGCTCACCACGCCGAGACACCAACACCAACTCACGCACCCCATGCGTAGCGACCAGATGACGCGCCACCACCGCACCCAAACCGCCGGTGCCACCGGTGATCAACACCGCACCCGAGCCGTCCGCCCACCCGTCACCCGACCACCACCCCGCATCGAGACGCTTCGCGCCGCTCGCCCGCCTCTCGACCGGCCCGGCCGCCGGTGCTTCGCAGGGCACCAGCTGTGGCGCCAGCAGTGCACCCGCGCGCACCGCCAGCTGCGCCTCCTCGGTGGCCACGGCCTCGGCGATCAGTTCCGGGGTCACCTCGCCATCGCTATCGACGTCCAGCAGGACTATTCGACCGGGGTTCTCCGATTGCGCGCTGCGCAGCAAGCCCCAGGTGGCCGCCGCGGCCAGTTCGGGATTCTCTCCCGGCAGACCCGCGCCATTGCATGTCACCACCACCAGTCGTTGCTCTGTTGCGGGGCGCCGCAACCACGACTGCACTGTTGTCAGCACCGTGTGCACCCGACTGCGCACAGCGTCGGCCGAAACCGACGGCTCACCGTTCACAACCGACGACACGGAAGCTGAATCCGACGACTCGCGGTCGAAAGGTGACGACTCGCGGTCGGACCACACCAGTACATCCCGGACGGTGTCCGCACTGCGGGGCGTGACCGTGTGCCACTGCACCTCGTAGAGCCGGTGCCGAGCGGCGCCCAGCGCTTGGCTGTTCACCGGACGCGCCTGCAGTGACTCGACAGTCAACACCAGAGCACCGGTGTCGTCGCCGAGCTCGAGCATGATGCTCTCGGCTCCGATCCGTCGGATCCGGGCCTGCACGGCCGTTGTCCCGGGACGATACAACCGGACACCGTTGAAAGAGAACGGCAGCGGCACCTGGTCGGTCGCGAAGCCGTCCGCCATCTCCTGTACCGCGGCATGCAACCCGGCATCCAACAGCGCGGGATGGATGCCGAACCGGGCACCCGCCGTCGCCATCTCGTCAGGTAACCGCACCTCCGCCAGGACATCACCGCTGCCGTCCCGCCACAGGCGATCCACTCCCCGGAACGCGAGCCCGTAATCGAGCCCGCGCGCGGCCAGGCGGTCGTACATCACGTCGCCAGGCGTCGCATCGTCCTGCGACAGGTCCAGGTCGTACACCGGAGCATCCATGGCCGAGCCGGGCGCCAGAATGCCACGCGCATGCGTGATCCCGCTCGAGCCCTCCGACTGTCCGTCGACTGTCCGCGAGGCCACGACAAACGGCCGCCGTCCGTCGTCATCAGGCGCTTCGACAGTGACCTGGATGTCGGCCTCGGTTTCGGCGGTGATCCGCAGCGGCGCTTCCAGAGCAAGTTCCTCGACGATCTCGACGCCCAACCGGGCACCGACCGCGAACGCCAGCTCCACGAAACCCGTTCCCGGAAACAACACCGCGCCGAATACCATGTGATCGGCAATCCACGGATGCACTGCCGTCGAAAGCCGGCCGGTGAACAACCACTCGTCCTTACCCGCCAGGGAGATCGCCGCCCCGAGCAAGGGGTGGACGATCGGCATCAGACCCGCACGCCCCACATCACCGACGCCGTCGATCGGCTGTGGCCAGTACCGCTGGCGTTGGAATGCATAGGTCGGCAAGGAAATTCGATGCGGCGACCGTCCCGCGTACATGCGACTCCAGTCCACCGTGAGTCCGGCAACGTGCGCGGTGGCCAGGAAGGTGGTGAACTGCACGACCTCGTCAGCGCCGCGCCGGGCGGTGGCAGCCACCACGACCCGGGTCTCGATCTCGGGCTCGAGCGCCAGACACTGGCTGGTCATTGCGGCCAGAACGGCGTCAGGGCCCACCTCCAGGAACCGTCGTACCCCGGCTGCGACCAACGCCCGCACTCCCGGAGCGAACCGCACCGACGCCCGAACCTGACGCACCCAGTACTCCGGATCGGTCAACGCACCATCGGCCACCTCACCGGTCACGTTCGACACGATCGGCAACAACGGCTCCCGATAGGTCAACCCCACTGCCACTGCACGGAACTCGTCGAGCATCGGCTCCATCCGCGCCGAATGGAACGCATGACTGACCCGCAACCGATTGGTCTTCACTACCGCGACAGTGAGTTGTCGCTGGACCTCTTCGACGGCATCCACGTCACCGGACAACACCACGGCCTCCGGACCGTTGACCGCCGCGACCGACAACCTGCCCCCGAAGTCGGCCACCATGGCGTGCGCTCGGTCCTCGGAGACGGCTGCCGCGAGCATCGCCCCGCCTTCCGGCAGTGCCCCCATCAGCCTGCCTCGCGCCGCCACCAGCGCGCACGCGTCCTCGAGCGACCACACCCCTGCCACATACGCGGCAGCGAGCTCGCCGATCGAATGCCCCGCGACCACATCCGGTGTGAGCCCGAACCACTCCAGCAGCCGGAACAGCGCCACCTCGAATGCGAACAACGCCGGCTGTGTGAACTCCGTGCGATCCACGAGCCCTTCGGAGCCCGCCTGGAGCCGACCATCGAAAACAGCATCGGCGAACATGACCTCCTGCAACGGCCTTCCGAGCAGACTGTCGAACGCTGCGCAGATCTCGTCCAATGCCGCAGCAAACACCGGGAACGCCCGGTACAGGTCCGCGCCCATGCCTGCTCGCTGCGCCCCTTGACCGGTGAACAGGAAAGCCGTTTTCCCCGCCCCGGCGATGCCATCTACCACGCCTGCGGTCGATGCACCTGACGCAAGCGCGGCCAAGCCGGCGAGCAACTCGCCGCGGTCGCGCCCGAGGACGACACCCCGTCGATCAAGCAACGCCCGCGAGTCCAGCAACGACCGCGCCACCGCCCACACGTCCGCATCTGGACGCTCAACCAACCATGCCCGTAACCGGCTCGCCTGCCCCCGCAACCCCTGCGCCGACTTCGCCGACACCACCAACGGCACCGCAGCGACATCAATGTCGACGGCCGCCCCGGCAGAGCCAGGCGCGACCGGCGATGGTGGTGTCGGTGCTTCCTCGAGGATCGCATGCGCGTTCGTGCCGCTGATTCCGAACGACGACACTCCTGCGCGCCGTACCCGACGACCGGTCGGCCAGGGCTCGGGCTCGACCAACAGGCGGATGCTGCCGGCCGACCAATCCACGTGCGGGCTCGGCGCATCGAAGTGCACGATCTTCGGCAGCATCTCGTGCCGCATCGCCTGCACCATCTTGATCACACCCCCCACCCCGGCAGCCGCCTGCGTATGACCGGTATTCGACTTCAACGCACCCACACGCAGCGGCTCCGCCCGATCCTGCCCATAAGCGGCCAGCAACGCCTGTGCCTCGATCGGATCCCCCAACGTCGTTCCGGTCCCATGCGCCTCCACCGCATCCACATCGGCCGGCGCCAATCCCGCGTCGGCCAACGCCGCCGCAATCACCCGCTCCTGCGCCGGACCGTTCGGCGCGGCCAAGCCGTTACTGGCACCGTCCTGGTTGACGGCAGTACCGCGTACCACGGCAAGGACGTTGTGGCCCAGGCGTTGTGCATCCGACAGGCGTTCCACGACGAGAACTCCCGCGCCCTCCGACCAGGCCGTTCCGTCGGCGGCGGCCGAAAACGATTTGCATCGACCGTCCGGTGCCAGTCCGCGCTGCCGGGAGAAATCCACGAAGATCAACGGCGTGGACATCACCGTCACGCCGCCCACCAATGCCAGCGAACTCTCCCCCTGGCGCAGCGCCTGGCAGGCCATATGCAATGCGACCAGCGACGAGGAACACGCGGTGTCCACCGAGATCGCAGGCCCTTCCAGACCGAATGCATACGACAACCGTCCGGACACCGCGCTCCCGGTGACGCCGGTCCCGATATACCCTTCGACCTCGGGCCCGGCCTTGCGCACCACGTCCTCATAGTCCTGGTACATCCGTCCCATGTAGACGCCGGCATCGCTGCCCCGCAACGACGTCGGATCTATCCCCGCATGCTCCAACGCCTCCCACGACACCTCCAACAGCAACCGCTGCTGCGGATCCATCGCCGCCGCCTCACGCGGACCGATCCCGAAGAAGCCCGCGTCGAAATCGGCCGCGTTGTGGAGGAAACCGCCTTCTCGGGTGTAGGAGGTACCCGGGTGGTCCGGGTCCGGGTGGTACAGGCTTTCCAGCGGCCAACCGCGATCGGAGGGAAACTCGCTGATGACATCCGTTCCCGATGACACCAGATCCCACAGATCGTCCGGGGATTCGACACCGCCCGGATACCGGCAGGCCATCCCCACGATCGCGATCGGCTCATCGCCTCGCACTCGACGCGTCGGCTTCTTCGGCTGCTTGGCACCAGGTGTGTCCTCGATCCGGGACCGGATGAACGCCGCCACCGCCCGGGTGGTGGGATGGTCGAAGACGAGGCTGGCGGGCAACCGCAAACCGGTGGAGCCGGCGAGTCGGTTGCGGAACTCCACCGCGCTCAGTGAATCGAAACCCATTTCGCTGAAAGGCTTCTCGACGTCGATGAATTCGCCGGCGGCGTGCCCCAGCACCTCTGCGACCTGCCCACGCACGAAGTCGAGAACGATCGCGTCGTGCTTGTCCGGCGCCGCCGCCAACCGCATTGTCAGGTCCTCACCACCGCTGCTGGCCCGGCGCTGCGCGGACACCAACGATCGCAACGGGTCCGGCAACAGGCCGGCGCGAGCCTGAACGGCCAATACCGCCATATCGAAGTCGATCGCGGCGACGAACGGTGCGTCCGCGCCGCCTGCCAGGTCGAAGAGCGCAAGCCCGTCGGATCTGGTAAGCGGGCGAAAGCCCATGCGCGACAGTCTGTCGACTCCGGCCGCGCCCAATTCGGCCGTCATACCGATGTCTTGGGTCCACGGACCCCAGGCCACCGAAAGCGCGGGCAAGCCCGCCTGAACACGCCGCCGCGCCAACGCGTCCAGAACCGAGTTCGCCGCCGCATAGTTACCCTGACCCGCCGATCCGAGAATCGCCGCGGCCGAAGAGAACATGACGAACGCAGACAGGTCGTGATCGACAGTGAGTTCGTGCAAATTCAGCGCCGCGTCGACCTTCGGTGCGAGCACCTGGTCGACCTGATCGGGCGTGAGCGTGTCGACGGTGCCGTCGGACACGACGCCCGCCGCGTGGATGACGGCCGTCAGCGCGGGACCATCGGAGATGTCGTCGAGCATCGTCGCGACGGCGGCGCGATCGCTCACATCACAGGCCAGCACCCGCGTTCGAGCCCCGAGCTCGGACAACTCGGCCACAAGTTCGGCGACACCGTCGGTCCGCTCACCGCGCCGGGACACCAACACCAGATCACGCGTTCCATGCGCCTCGACCAGGTGCCGCGCCACCAGCGCGCCCAATCCGCTGGTGCCACCGGTGATCAGCACCGCACCCGAGCCGCAGGCGATGGTTGACCCGGCGGCTGACCCGCCGCGGCGAGCCAGCCGCGGCGCCAGCAACACACCCGCACGCACCGCAAGCTGGACCTCGTCGGACCGGACTACCGCCGATATCAGTTCGGGAGTCACCTCGCCGTCGCTGTCGTTGTCCAGCAAGACAATCCGACCGGGATTCTCCGACTGAGCACTACGCAGCAAACCCCACGTGGCCGCCGCCGCCAAATCGGTATCCTCGCCCGGAAGACCCGCTCCATTGCGCGTCACCACAACCAGCGGCGCATCGGCCGCTACGGGAAGACGTAACCACGATCGAATCGTCGCCAGCACCGTGTGCACGCGTCGCCGCACGGCCTCCGCAGACAATGATCCGACTTCGGCGGAGATAGACAATGATCCACCACCGGCCGAAGACGGGTCGGTGTCATCGACGAACCACACCACGACGTCGATGCTCGACCCGTCCGCGCCATCGCTCGTGTCCGGACCATTGTCCCCGGCGATCTCGGCCAGCGCGGCCATGTCCGGGTACCTCGCTTCGAACCCGGGTGCCGGCGTCGAGCCCACGACCGCGACCCGCCCAATACTCGTACCAACCTGTGGGCGCGATTCGACGGCACTCCACTCAACGTCGTAGAGCCGATGGCGACCGGCGGATCGACCATCGTTCAATGCCTGACTGTTCACCGCGCGCGCCTGTAGCGCCTCGACGGTCAACACAAGAGCACCAGCGTCGTCGCCGAGCTCGACCCGCACACTGTCGGCTCCGCTTCGCCGAATCCTCGCCTGCACGGCCGCCACCCCGCGGCGGTACAACCGCACGCCGGTGAACGAGAACGGCAGCGGCGCCTGATCCTGCGGCAGGTCCGCGGTCAGCACCTCCCCAGCGGCATGCAATGTGGAGTCCAGCAACGCGGGATGGATGCCGAACCGAGGAGCGTCCGCACCGACCTCGGCAGGCAACCGCACATCGGCCACGACGTCGCCGCCGTCGCGCCACAGGCGAGTCACACCTTGGAACGCGGGTCCGTAATCGAGTCCGCGCGCGGCCAATCGGTCGTACATCGTGTCGCCAGGCGTCACGTCGTCTTCCGCTGCCGGCACAGCGGCGTTATCGGACGCCGGAACATCGATCGCTAGGCCGGGAGCAAAGATGCCGCGCGCGTGCGTAATTCCGCTCGCTCCCGTGGACGGTTCGTCGACCGCCCTGGACGCTACGACGAACCGTCGGCGCCCGTCGTCATCCGGTGCTTCGACAGCGACCTGTACGTCGATCGCGGCCCGGTCATCCAACCGCAGCGGCGCTTCCAAGACCAGCTCGTCTACAATCTGGAAGCCCAATCGAGCACCGGCCGCCAGGGCCAGTTCGACGAAACCCGTACCCGGCAGCAATACCGTGTCGAATACCTTGTGGTCGGCAATCCACGTTTGCAATGCCGTCGAAATCCGCCCGGTGAAAAGCCACTCGTCCTTATCGGCGATTGCGACGGCCGCACCCAGCATGGGGTGGTCGATCGACAACAGACCGGCACGACTCACATCGCCGAAGCCGTCGGTGGCCGGTACCCAATACCGTCGACGTTGGAATGCATAGGTTGGCAACGGAACTCGACGTATGGACCGGCCCGCGTACGTGGACCGCCACTCAACCTCGAGTCCCGCCGTGTGGGCGGCGGCGAGGAATGCGGTGAATCGGGCGGCCTCGTCTTCGCCGCGGCGTCCGGCAGCGGCCACCACCGACCGTGTCTCGACATCGGGCTCCTCGGACAGACACTCGCGAGTCATCGCCGCCAAGACGGCATCCGGGCCGAGCTCGAAGAACCGCCGAACTCCGGTCGCGGCCAGCACCTGAACACCTGGAGCGAACCGCACGGCCGCCCGCACCTGACGTACCCAGTACGACGGATCGGTCAACTCACCATCGACGACGGCGCCGGACACATTCGACACGACCGGAACGGTCGGCTGGTGGTAGGTCAACGCTTCGGCCACTACGCGGAACTCGTCCAGCATCGGCTCCATCAACACCGAATGGAATGCATGACCGACCCGCAACCGAGAAGTCTTCACCCCCTCAGCTGCCAGTCGACCCGCAATCTCCTCGACACCCTCCACATCCCCGGACAACACCACCGACGACGGACCATTCACCGCAGCAATCGATACCCGCTCCCCGTACTCGGAAAGCACCGCGGCCGTACGATCCTCCGACAGCGCCGCCGCCAACATGGCCCCACCCGCCGGTAATGCACCCATCAACCGCCCACGCGCGGCCACCAGCGCACACGCATCCTCGAGCGACCACACACCCGCCACATATGCCGCCACCAGCTCACCGATGGAATGCCCGAGCAGCACATCCGGACGCAGGCCGAACGACTCGACGAGCCGGTACAGCGCCACTTCGAACGCGAACAACGCCGGCTGCGTGAACTCCGTGCGATCCAGCAGTATCGACTCGCGACTGCTCGCTCCCTCGCCGGGCACCACACCATCCTCGGCGAACATCACATCCTTCAACGACAGCGCGAAGCTGCTCGAGGGGTGGTGGTCGGGCGAAGAGTGGCCCCGGTCGAGAAGCCGATCCAACACGGCGCAGACCTCATCCAGCGCTGCCGCGAACACCGGAAACGCCGCATACAGTTGCTTACCCATGCCCGGCTGCTGCGCGCCCTGACCGGTGAACAGGAACGCCGTCCGTCCCGAGCCGACGCTACCGCGAACCACACCGACGCGGTGCGTGTCCGTACCGTCGGCAAGGGCTGCCAGACCCGTCAGCAACTGCTCTCGGTCGCGCCCCATGACCGCGCCGCGCCAGTCCAACTGAGCGCGCGACGTCGCCAAGGAATATCCGACATCCCACGCGTCCAGGTCGGGATTACCGATCAACCACCGCCGCAACCGATCTGCCTGCGCGCGCAGCGCCTCGCCGGACTTGGCCGATACCAGTAGCGGAACGACATTCGACCTGGCGGCTTGCGCAGCAACCGTCTCCTCGAAATCGATCGCCTCCGGATTACCGACGCGGGCCTCGGTGACCGGATCTGCGGGCGCCTCCTCGAGGATGAGGTGGGCGTTGGTACCACTGGCCCCGAACGACGACACACCCGCGCGCCGGATACGTTCTCCGGCGGGCCACGGCTCGCTGTCCTGCAGCAGTTGCACCGTGCCCGCCGACCAATCCACATGAGGCGTGGGCGCATCCACATGCAGTGTCTTCGGAAGAAGGGAATGGCGCATGGCCTGCACCATCTTGATCACGCCCCCCACCCCCGCCGCAGCCGACGTATGACCGATATTCGATTTCACCGAACCCACCCGCAGCGGCCCATCCGCACGCCGCATGCCATAAACACCGATCAACGCCGACGCCTCGATCGGGTCCCCCAGCATCGTGCCGGTGCCATGCGCCTCCACCGCGTCGATATCCGACGGCTCCAGACCGGCATTCGACAATGCCTGCTCGATGACGCGTTCCTGCGATGGGCCGTTCGGCGCGGTCAACCCGTTGCTCGCACCATCATGGTTCACCGCACTGCCACGCACCACCGCCAGGACGGAGTGACCGAGTCTCCGTGCGTCCGACAGCCGCTCCAGCACCAGCACCCCGAGCCCCTCGGAAAAGCCGGTTCCGTCGGCGGCCGCCGCGAACGCCTTGCACCGCCCATCCGACGACAATGCGCGCTGACGCGCAAACGTGATCAACAGAGACGGATCCGACATCACGGTGACACCGCCGGCCAGGGCGAGTGTGGCCTCGCCGTGCCGCAACGCCTGGCACGCCAGATGCAATGCCACCAGTGAGGACGAGCATGCGGTGTCGACCGACACGGTCGGGCCTTTGAAGCCGAACGTGTAGGAGATCCGGCCGGACACCACGCTGTTCTGGACACCGAGATAGGCATGGCCTTCCGTCTCGGCGGTGATGCTCGGGGAGCCGATGCGGTGACCGTAATACTGGTGGTTGACACCGGCGAAGACCCCGGTGTCGCTGCCACGCAACGATTCCGGGTCGATCCCTGCGTCCTCCAATGCCTCCCACACCGCCTCCAACATCAGACGCTGCTGGGGATCCATCGCCGCGGCTTCCCGCGGACTGATTCCGAAAAAGCCGGGGTCGAAATCGCCGATGGAGTCGAGGAACCCGCCTTGCCGGGTGTAGACCGTGCCCGGCGCATCCGGATCCGGGTTGAACAACCGCTCCAGATCCCACCCCCGGTCGGACGGATAGTCCGCGATCGCATCGGTACCGGAGGCGACCAGATCCCACAGGCGCGCCGGGGAATCCACACCACCCGGATACCGGCAGCTCATCCCGACAATGGCAATCGGCTCCCGCGCACGCTCCTCCAGCTCCTCGATCTGCCGATTGGCAGCACGCAGGTCGCCGGCGAACTTCCGCAGCGTCTGGGTGAGTCGTTCCTCGATACTCATGGCCGACCAAACTCCTCGTCAAGCAGATCCAATAGCTCGCTGCCGGAATGCGCAGCCAGGTAGTCGTTTTCGCCGCTCTGCCGCCGGTCACCGAGGTGAGACCGCAGACGGTTGCTGATGCCGCGTAGTCGGGTGACGGCCGCAGAGTCGTCGCCCGCCGCGGCGAGAACGCGGTCGACCATCGCCTCCAGTCGGGCAAGATCTTCGGCTACGGCGCTTTCCGCGGGGCTGTCGATGGCGGCGATCTGCCTGCGGAGGAAGCCGGCCAATTCCGCCGGGGTGGGGTAGTCGTACAGCGCGGTCGCGGACAACTGCACGCCGACTGCGGATTGGAGCCGTTTGCGGAATTCCATCACGCCGAGCGAATCGAACCCGAGATCTGTGAACGGCTGGCGCGAGGCGATCACGTCCGCACTCGCGTGTCCCAGGACAGCCTCGACCTGAGTGCCGATCACGTCGAGGATGAGGCGATCCTGCTCGTCTTGCGAGGCGCCCGCCAGCTGGGCCATCAGGTGCGGCGCCCGGCTTGTCTCGCCGTAGCCGACGCTGTCGGTCGCATTATTATCCATATCCGACTGCCGCACATCCGCCACACCGATCGGCTGCAGCCAGTACCTCTGGCGCTGAAACGCATAGGTGGGCAACGCAAGCCGCGACACAGCACGACCCTCGAACAGCCGCGTCCAGTTCACACCGACACCCACCACATGGGCTTGCGTCAGCGCCGATACGAACTGGGTCGACTCCTCGACCGAACGCCGGGCAGCCGCGACGACCAACGATTCGGCCTCGACATCCGGAGTCTCGGCCAGACTCTGCCGAATCATCGCCGACAGCACCGCATCCGGCCCGATCTCCACGAACCGCCGCACCCCCGCCTCGACCACCGCGTCGATTCCGGGCCCGAACCGCACACAACCACGTACCTGCTCCACCCAATACCCTGGATCGGTCAACTCCACACCGACAACAGCGCCGGTCACATTCGACACGATCGGGACACTCGGCCGCTGATACGTCACACCTTCGGCCATAGCGCGGAACTCATCGAGCATCGGCTGCATCAACACCGAATGAAACGCATGACTCACCCGCAACCGGGAAGTTTTCACGCCCGCCACGGCAAACGCGTCCTCGATCTCGGCGATCGCGAACACATCGCCGGACAACACCACCGATGACGGACCGTTCACCGCAGCCAACGACACCTGGCCGTCGAACTCGGCCGCCACAGTGGCCGCACGATCCTCCGCCACCGCCACCGCCAGCATCGCCCCACCCCCCGGCAGCGCCCCCATCAACCGACCACGCGCCACCACCAGGGCGCACACATCCGCCAACGACCACACCCCCGCCACGTATGCGGCGGCCAACTCACCGATCGAATGCCCGATCAGCATGTCCGGCACCACACCGAACGACTCCAGCAACCGGAACAACGACACCTCGTACGCGAACAACGCCGGCTGCGTGAACTCCGTTCGATCCAACAGTGTTGCCGCGCGACCGCTTGCTCCATCGCTGGGGGCCGCATTGTCCTCGGCGAACATCAACTCCTTCAACGACACGCCGAGCAGCGGATCGACCTGGGCGCACACCTCGTCGAACGCTGACGCGAACACCTCGAATGCCGCGTACAACCCCGCGCCCATGCCAGCACGCTGCGCCCCCTGCCCGGTGAACAGAAACGCGGTCTTGCCCGAACCCGCTTTCGCTGCGATCGCCCCTGGCGCCCCCGTCGCCAACGCGGTCAGACCGGCCAGCAGTTCGTCACGATCACGCCCGATGACGGCTCCGCGGCAGTCGAGCAGGGCCCGTGACGTCTCCAAGGAGTACGCGACATTCCACGGGTCCGCGTCAGGATTGTCGATCGCCCACTGCCGCAGTCGATCCGCTTGGGCGCGTAGGCCCGATTCGGAACTCGCCGACACCAGCCACGGAACGGCCACGGAACGGCCGGGGTGGTCTGCGGACGCGGGCCGCGGGCTCGGAACTCGAGGAACAGGTGCTTCTTCCAAGATGGCGTGGGCGTTGGTGCCGCTGATGCCGAACGAGGACACGCCTGCTCGGCGAATGTGTGTGTTGCGTAGCCACGGTGTGTCCTCGGTCAGTAACTCGACCTCGCCCGCCGACCACTCCACATGCGGGCTCGGCGCGTCGACATGGAGTGTCTTCGGCAGGGTTTCGTGCCGAAGTGCCTGCACCATCTTGATCACGCCCGCGACGCCTGCCGCGGCGACGGTGTGGCCCATATTCGACTTCACCGACCCGATTCGCAGCGGTCGATCCGGTCGATTCTGCCCGTATGCGGCGATCAGTGCCTGCGCCTCGATCGGATCGCCCAATGTCGTCCCGGTGCCGTGCGCCTCCACCGCATCCACATCCGAGGGCTCCAACCCGGCATTCGTCAACGCCGCCGCGATCACCCGCTCCTGTGACGGACCATTCGGCGCCGTCAGACCGTTGCTCGCACCGTCCTGATTCACCGCGGTCCCGCGCACCAGAGCCAACACGTCATGACCCAGCCGCTGCGCGTCCGACAACCGCTCGAGCACCAGCATGCCAACGCCCTCCGAAAACGCGACGCCATCGGCCGCGGCGGAAAACGCCTTGCACCGCCCGTCCGGCGAAAGACCTCGCTGACGTGCGAAATCGATGTACAGGCCGGGACTGGCCATGACCGTCACGCCGCCGGCCAACACCAGTGAACTCTCTCCCTGCCGCAGCGCCTGGCACGCCAGGTGCAGAGCCACCAGCGACGACGAGCAGGCGGTATCGACGGTGACGGCAGGCCCCTCCACACCGAGGACATAAGCCACTCGGCCGGAAAGCACGCTCTGCGTATTACCGGTGAGCCGGTATCCCTCGAGCTCCCCGGCCACCCGATCGGCGTAATCCGAGAGGCACGCTCCGGCGAACACTCCGGTGTCCGTGCCGCGCAACGACGTCGGGTCGATGCCCGCGGATTCCAATGCCTCCCAGGATGCTTCCAGCAGCTGACGTTGCTGCGGGTCCATCGCGGACGCCTCCGGTGCGCCGATCCCGAAGAACCCGGCATCGAAATCGCCCGCACCCGCGAGGAATCCGCCCTGACGAGTGTAGGAAGTGCCAGGTTTATCCGGGTTCGCGTCGAACAAGTGCTCCAGATCCCAGCCGCGATCCGAAGGGAACTCGCCGATCGCGTCGGTTTCGGAAACAAGGAGATCCCACAGTTCATCCGGAGATCCGACCCCTCCGGGAAACCGGCAGCTCATCCCCACGATGGCGATCGGCTCATCCGTCGGCCCCCGGCGCGGAGTCCGCTCGACAGGTTCGACCGTCGTGGTCGGCTCGATCCGGGACAGCACCAACTTCGCCACCGCCGCCACGGTCGGATGGTCGTACATCAAGGTCGACGGCAACGTCAGACCGGTGGCCTCGGCCAGCCGGTTGCGGAACTCCAAGACGCCGAGCGAATCGAACCCGATACCGCTGAACGGCTTGTCCACGGCGATCGAGTCCGCACCTGCGTGACCAAGAACAGCCGCTGCCTGGACCCGAATCATCTCGACGATGATCTGTTCCCGCTCGGCCGTCGAACGGCCCCGCAGCTGCGCCACCAGACCCGACGACTCGCTCGCGGGCGCGACCGCCCGGCGATACGCGGGCGGCGTCAGTCCGCGCATGATCGCACGCAACTCACCATGACCTGTTTCGGTAAGAGCGGTCCGGTCGACCCGGGCGGCCACGAATGCGGACCGCCCGCTTGCCAATGCCGCGTCGAACAGCGCCATGCCCTCCGCGGCGCTCAGCGGCGCGAAACCCTGTCGCCGTAACCGCGCGAAGTCGGCCGCATCGGTCATGCCCGTGCGCTCCAGCCACGGCCCCCATGCGACCGACGTCGCGGGCAGACCGGACACCTGCCGGTGTTGCGCCAGGGCATCGAGGAAGACATTGGCAGCGGCATAGTTGGCCTGCCCCGGATTACCGATCAACCCCGTGATCGAGGAATAGAGCACGAACGCCGAGAGATCCAGGTCTTTGGTCGCCTCGTGCAGATTCCATGCCGCATCCGCTTTCGGCCGGAGCACCTGCGCGATCCGCTCCGCCGTCAACGCGGCGAACACGCCGTCGGCCAGCACTCCCGCGGCATGGATGACACCGGTCAGCGGATGCTCCGACGGTATCGCCGCCACCATCGCATCCACCGCGGCCCGGTCGGCCGCGTCGCACGCGACCACATCGACGTGAGCACCGAGCGCGCTGAGCTCGTCCCGGATCCCGGCGGCGCCGGGTGCGTCCGGGCCGCGCCTGCTCGTCAACACCAGTCTGCGCACGCCGTATTCGGTGACCAGATGCCGCGCGGCCAACGCGCCGAGCCCCCCGGTACCACCGGTGATCAGCACAGTGCCATCGGGCCTGAAGGAGCCATTGCCCTCTGCGGCCGCCACGCTCGCGAGCCGGGGCGCGTATGCCGTCCCACGGCGCACCGCCACCTGGGGTTCACCGTCAAGGGCCGAAGCCAGGACTACGGCGTCCCGATAGTCCGCCTGATCGTCGACGTCCACCAGGAGAATCCGGTCCGGGTTCTCGCTCTGCGCGGTGCGCAGCAGACCCCATACCGCCGCCGCGGCCAGGTCCACCGGTTCACCGGCATGCACCGCTACCGCCTGCCGTGTCACCACGACGACGGTCCCGTCCTGGGGCAGCAGCCGCTGCACTCGCGCCGTCAATGCGGTGACCGAGTCCCGCACCGCCGCAGGAAGATCGCGGTCGGTCGGCACATCGTCGAGGAGCAGCACCATGGCTGGGCGGTCAGCGATGGTGAAAGTCTGCCCGTCATCGGCTGGGCTCCAGGCTTCGGCCACGACGTGCCTGTCCACGGGGACGGGGAGCTGGACCCAATCGACGCCGTAGCCCGAGCTGTCGGTCCGACGCTGCGCCGCGCCGAGCGCATCGGTCGACAAAGGCCGCAGGGTCAACTCCCCTACCTCGGCCACGAGCATGCCCGACGCATCGGCAAGTGTCACCGCGATCCGCTCATCTGCTGGCGTGGGACCGGCCGCGACCGCCCTGACCCGCAGCGCCGTCGCTCCCGTCGCGTGCAGTAAGACGTCGGCCCACGAGAACGGGACGGCAACCTCACCAGCCCGCGTCACGGGAACCAGCCCACCGATCAAGACCGCGTGCAGTGCCGCGTCCAACAATGCCGGGTGTACTCCGAATCCCGTGACCTCCGACCGAACCGATTCCGGCAGAACGACTTCGGCGAACACCTCGCCATCACGCCGCCACAAGCCGGTCAGCCCCCGGAACGCCGGTCCGTACTCGTAACCCACCGCCGCCAGGTCCGCATAGGCATCATCGATCTCCACCGCCATCGCGCCGACCGGCGGCCAATCCGCCATGCCGGTGTCGATCGACGGCAGGTCCGACTGGACAGTGACGGTCGCGACCGCATGGCGCACCCACCCTGCCGGGTCCGCTGCGTCCGCTCCGTCGCCGGGGTCGCCGCTTACGACACGGGAGTACACCGACACCGTCCGCGCATTCATCGCATCCGGTCCGCCCGCCATCACACGCAGCTCGACTGCGCCTGCGGACGGCAGCAGCAACGGCGCTTCGATCACCAGTTCCTCGAGCCGAGGGAATTCCATGACGGTTCCCACGTGCAGCACCAGCTCCACCACAGCGGCGCCGGGCAGCAATACCACCCCGGCGACGGCGTGGTCGGCCAGCCACGGGTGGGTCGCCAACGACAACCGCCCGGTCAACACCACCCCGTCGGAGTCCGGCAACCGCACCAGCGCACCCAACAACGGGTGCCCCGCATCCTCCAAGCCCGCCCCCCGCACATCCGACCCCTCCACCGGCTGCAACCAGTACCGCTGATGCTGGAAGGCATATGTCGGCAGATTCACCCGCGAGGCCACCGGCGCCAACGCCTCCGGTGCAACCTCCACACCCACACAATGCGCTTGGGCCAGCGCAGTGGAGACCTGCTCCGGCCCCCCATGATCGCGTTTCAACGTGCCGAGCACAGCCACGCGATCAGCCACACCGATCGCCTCCACCGTCGCCTCCACCCCCATCGTCAACACCGGATGTGCGCTCACCTCAATAAACGCATTCACCCCCGCCCGCGCCAACACCTCGACCGACTCCGCGAACCGCACCGGCTCACGCAACCCCCGATACCAATACCCCGCATCCAGCACCTCGGTATCGACATAATCCGCGAACACGGTGGAAAAGAACGGGACCGAACCCGACATCGGCGCCACCGCATCCAGTTCGGCCAATACCCGAACCTGGATCGACTCCACCGCCCCCGAATGCGATGCATAGTTCACCGGAATTCGCTTCGCCCACACTCCGTCGGCCGCGCACGCCGACAAGAACTCGTCTATGGCCGACGCTTCCCCCGACACCACCGTCTGCGCCGGACCATTCACCGCCGCCACCGAAAGCCTCGCCCCAAAGCCGGCCAACCGCTTCGTGACGGCCTCAACGGTCGAATTCACCGATGCCATACCGCCACGACCCGCGAGCTCCTCCGCAACAACCTGAGAGCGAAGAGCCACTACCCGCGCCCCATCGGATAGCGAAAGCCCGCCCGCGACCACAGCCGCCGCAATCTCACCCTGCGAATGACCCACCACCACAGCAGGCTCAACCCCGCTCGCACGCCATAACCGCGCCAACGACACCATCATCGCGAACAGCACAGGCTGAACCACATCCACCCGGTCCAGCGACGCCGCCCCCGGCTCTCCCCGCAACACCGCAGTCAACGACCAATCCACAAACGGCGCCAATGCCGCCTCGCACTCCGCGATCGCCTCAGCGAACACCCCACCCGCGCTCAACAACCCAACAGCCATCCCCACCCACTGACTCCCCTGCCCCGGAAACACAAACGCCACCCGACGCGACACAGCACGACCGGACACCACACTGTCCACGCCTTCGGGGGACGCGGCTGCCGACGCGGCCAGACCCGCCAACCCAGCCTTCAACTCGGCGAACTCCCGCCCCACTACTGCAGCCCGCCACTCCAACCGCGCACGGTGACGCAACAACGAATGCGCCACATCCGCCGCATCCACCTCCGCACGCGACTGCAACCACTCCCGCAACCGAACAGCCTGCTCCTGCAACGCCTCCCGACTCCCCGCGGATAGTGTCCAGCACAGAACGTCTGCATCACGTTCGACAGCAGCAGATTCGGTGTGAGCCGGCGAAGGCGCCTCTTCCAGGATCAGATGCGCGTTGGTGCCGCTGATCCCGAACGACGAGACGCCCACACGACGGACCCGGTCACCGGTCGGCCATGCCTCCGCCTCCGTCAACAGCCGCACCGCCCCCACGGACCAGTTCACATGCGGGCTCGGCGCGTCGACATGCAATGTCTTCGGCAGGGTCTTGTGCCGCAACGCCTGCACCATCTTGATCACGCCACCCACGCCCGCAGCGGCGACCGCGTGACCGATATTCGACTTCAGCGATCCGAGACGAAGCGGCTGCGCACCGGAGCGATCCCGTCCATAGGTGGCGATCAAGGCCTGCGCCTCGATCGGATCACCCAATGCCGTTCCGGTGCCGTGTGCCTCCACCGCATCCACATCCGACGGCTCGAGTCCGGCGTTCACCAACGCCGCCGCGATCACCCGCTCCTGCGACGGACCGTTCGGCGCGGCCAAACCGTTGCTCGCACCATCCTGATTTATCGCGCTGCCGCGGACAACAGCAAGCACGTTGTGGCCGCGGCGACGGGCGTCCGACAGGCGCTCGACCACCAGCACTCCGACTCCCTCGCACCACGTCACGCCGTCGGCGGCGGCGGCGAACGCCTTGCACCGCCCATCGGCCGCCAACCCCCGTTGGCGCGCGAATTCCACATACAGACTCGGGCTCGCCGCTACACTCACGCCGCCCGCCAATACCAGGGACGCCTCACCCTGGCGCAGTGTCTGGCAAGCCAGATGCAGCGCGACCAGCGATGACGAGCACGCGGTGTCGACGGTGACCGCGGGCCCCTCCAAACCGAGAACATAGGCGACACGGCCGGACACCACGCTGGGCGAGTTTCCGGTCAAACGGAAAGCCTCGTACTCATCGGTCACCCCGTGCGAGTAACCAGACGAGCCCGCACCGACGAACACGCCCGTATCGGTGCCACGCAGCGAAGCAGGGTCGATCCCCGCGTCCTCCAACGCTTCCCAAGAGACTTCCAGCATCAACCGCTGCTGCGGATCCATCGCGGCCGCCTCACGCGGACCGATACCGAAAAATCCCGCGTCGAAAGCGCCCGCATCGGCCAAGAATCCACCTTCCCTGGCGTAGGTGGTGCCCGGCTTGTCCGGATCCGGATCGAACAGTCGCTCGAGGTCCCATCCCCGGTCGGACGGAAACGGCGAGATCGCATCCCGGCCTGCCGCGATGAGGTCCCACAGATCCTCGGCCGAGGCAACGCCGCCGGGGAAACGGCAACCGATACCGACGATCGCGATCGGTTCGTCGGAGTGCGTGCGGCGCGTCACCCGGCGCACGCCGACATTCACACCTTCGAGCCGCGCACGCACCAGACGCGTCACCGCGGTCGGTGTCGGATGGTCGAATATCAGCGTGGTCGGCAACTCCACACCGGTGGCGGTCACCAGCCGATTCCGCAGCGTTTGTCCGCTCAACGAATCGAACCCGAATGCGGTGAACGGCCGATCGGGATGCACGGCGTCGGGCGAGTCGTGGCCGAGCACCGCCGCGGCCTGCTCGACTACCACCGCGAGCACCAACGCCTCGCGTTCGTGCTCGGGAATGGCGAACAGCCGGGGCGCCAGCGGACCTGCCACAACAGCGCGCCGACTCTCGGCCGAAGCAACGGTGCGTTGCGGCGACACAGTGGAATCCGCAGTCACGGACTCTACCTGCTCGACCGCGGGAAGCGTCCAGCACTGGCCCCGTTGAAACGCGTAAGTCGGCAGGTCTACCCGCGCGGCAGGCGCAGCCAACACCTCCGCTGTCACGTCGATCCCGACGCAGTACGCGTGTGCCAGTGCGCTGGCGAAGTGTTCCGGACCGCCCTGGCCACGCCGCAGTGTGCCCAGGACAGCGACCTGATCGGCTTTGCCGACCGAGCCTGCGGTCAACTCGATCGCCACCGACACCACCGGATGCGGACTCACCTCGACGAACGCGTTCATCTCTAGACGGATCAGCGCCTCGATCGCTTCGGCGAACCGGACCGGCTCCCGCAACCCCCGATACCAATACCCCGCATCCAACCCCGCCGTGTCCACGAACTCCGCGGTCACGGTCGAAAAGAACGGAACCGAACCCGATTTCGGCCGAATCGGCACCCACTCGGCCAGCAGGCGGTCCCGAATCGGTTCCACGGCCCCCGAATGCGACGCGTAATCGATCGGAACCTGCTTCGCCCACACTCCATCGGCCGCACATCCGGCGAGAAACTCGGCCAGCGGACCCGACTCGCCCGATACCACAGTCTGCCCTGGTCCATTCACCGCCGCCACCGACAACCGATCACCGAACACAGCCAGGCGATCGGCCACCGCGTCCGCTGTCAAACCGACCGACGCCATACCCCCTGACCCCGACAACACCTCCGTGAGAATGCGCGATCGCGCCGTCACGACTCGCGCCCCATCGGCCAGCGACAACCCGCCAGCGACCACCGCCGCCGCGATTTCGCCTTGCGAATGCCCCACCACCGCGGCCGGCTCCACCCCACCGGCCTGCCACAACCGCGCCAACGACACCGACACCGCGAACAAGACCGGCTGCACCACATCTTCGCGCTCCAGCGCCGCCGCACCCGCCTCCCCGCGCAGCACCTCCGTCAACGACCAATCCACGAACGGCGCCAACGCCGCCTCACACTGCGCAATCGACTCCGCGAACACCCCACCCGCCGCCAACAACTCCGCACCCATCCCCACCCACTGACTCCCATGCCCCGAAAACACGAAAACCGCCCGTCGAGACACCGCGCGACCGGTCACCGCAAAGGGCTCGCCCACAGCTGGATCGACCAGCGCCGCCAACCCCGCACTCATCGCGTCGAGGTCGTGCCCGACCACAGCACCCCGCCACTCCAACGGCATGCGCGAACGGACCAGCGAATACCCGACCTCGGCCGCACCGACCTCCGGACGATCGGCCAACCACTCCCGCAACCGAACGGCCTGCCCCCGCAACGCCTCCCGACTCTGTCCCGACAACACCCACGTCAGCGGCCGCGAAGTGTCCGTGTCCGCTCCGTCCATAGTCGTCGCGGGCGCTTCCTCCAGGATCGCATGCGCGTTCGTGCCGCCCATACCGAACGACGACAGCCCCGCCCGGCGCAGCTGCGCGGCCGGCCACTGCTCCAGCTCGGTCGGTACTCGCAACCCCAGCTCATCGAGCGGGATCCGCGGATTCGGCGTGTGAAAGTTCAGGCTGGGCACCAGTTCTCGATGCCGCAGCGACAATGCGGTCTTGATCAGACCCGCAATCCCCGCAGCGCCTTCGAGATGACCGATATTGGTCTTGACCGAACCGACGGCCAACGACGCTCCCTCGGGCCGGCGCACGCCGTAGGTTTCGCCGAGAGCCGTCGCCTCGACCGGATCTCCTGCGGGCGTGCCGGTTCCGTGCAGTTCCACGTATTGCACGGACGAGCTTTCCACCCCGGCCGCCGCCAGCGCCGCCCGAATGACCGTTGTCGTC
>NZ_JBFRFQ010000073.1:0-22976 GCF_052114905.1 Nocardia sp. 2TAF39 | reverse complement strand
TGCACTGGAGCAATGGTCCAACTGAGGGCACCGTGAACAAGGTCAAGGCCCTCAAAAGGCAGTGCTTCGGAAGGTCGAACCTGGACCTGCTCCGGAAGCGAATACTACTCAGCCACAACGAGTCCGGCTCGACTGCGGAAATTCTGCGGCCCCCGGAATGATCACGCTATCTGCGTCAGAACCACCGAGTCTGGCAAACGACAACGTGCGTTGGTCCGCACCCTCGCGTCCCCAACCCACCTGGGTTCCGTCGCACTAGATGTTCTCCGATTGCTGAACGGACGGTCGGTCACACCACCTCGACACATCGAACATGGAAGCCAGACCCGTCTCGGTGAGCGGCGTGCCGGGCTCGAGAGCGCCACTGGGCATCTCCCGAGCCGGATGCGCACGTGCTTCGGGCCGTCGATTCAGGGAGATGCTCAATAAGGATGTCAAGCCGCGATTGTGATCCTGGGTACGGCTGATGCTGCCTCCCAGAGCGCCGGCCAACGTGTGCGAGGCACTGTGGACGCGGTCCGAAAGCACCTGCCGGACGACCGGTTTTTGTTTCGTTACCGTCCGGACGCGGACGGTGAGGTGGACGGACTGCCGGGCCCCGAAGGCGCGTTCCTGGTTCGTCCCTCCCCTCGAATCGATGAGCCCCGGCAGCCCACCTTCTGCCCGAGCATCGTGCACAGTCCGATGGGCGCTGTGCCTGCGGGGATGCGCTGCTTGGGGGATCATGTATCGAGGTCTGTGGGTAGCTGATCGGCGGTCGTTCGACCGGAATCCGTGCGCCCGGCTCCGCAGGTCGACATGTGGGAAAGGTGTGCTGTGACAGGTATTTTGGCGGCGTCGGACTTTGATCCGCGCACGGATGAGTTCGACCCGGCGCGACCGGAGGTGATCAGAGATCCCTACCCGTGGTTCGACCGGCTCCGTACGCTGGACCCGGCTCATCGCGGTATCAACGATCTGCGATTTCTCACCAGGTTTGCTGATATCGATCAACTGCTGCGTGATCACCGGACCTTCGTACGCGGCGACTTCGCCGAGGTACTGGCTCGTAATTTCGGACAGAACAGCCTGAACGATGTGATGGGCCGGTTCATGTTCGCGCTTGACCCACCCGATCACACCCGGTTGCGGCGTCTGGTTGCGGGATCGTTCACCCGCGAGAAAGCTGAGCGGCTGCGACCGAGAATGCGGGAGTTGGCAGTCGGACTCCTCGACGAGGCTGTGGCCCGGGGCGGTGACACCTTTGATGTCATCTCGGAATTCGCCTACCCGCTGCCGTTGCAGGTGGTGTGCGAGATTCTCGGGGTGCCGCCGGAGGATCGGGAGATGCTGCGCTCGTGGACCAATGACATCACTCCGACCGTTGACTTCGTCATCTCGGATGAGGTTCGGGCGCGGGGTATCGAGGCGGCCGCGTTGTTCAAGGGCTACTTTCTCGCCCTGATCTCGTTGCGGCGCAGGCGCCGAGGTGAGGATCTGCTCAGTGAACTGCTGGACGCGGAGGAGCAGGGGGAGCGGCTCAGCGAGCGCGAACTCATCAGCCTTGCGGTGACGCTGCTCATCGCGGGGCACGAGAATGTCACCAACCTTGTGGGCAATGGACTGCTTGCGTTGTTACGGCATCCCGGAGAACTCGATGCGGTGCGCCGGGAGTCGGGGCGCGTCGCCGATGTCGTCACCGAGACGCTTCGGTACGACTCGCCGGTCACCTATGTTCCGCGGCAGACCGCGAAGGCGACTCGGTTGGGGGACGTGGACCTGGCCGCAGGCGAGTCGCTGGTCGCGCTGTTCGGTGCTGCCAACCGCGACCCCGAGAAGTTTCCGGACCCTGGGGTGTTTCGGTTGGATCGGTCGCACAATGCCGAGCATCTCGACTTCGGCCGCGGCATCACCTACTGCCTCGGCGCACCGTTCGCCATCGTGGAGAGCGAGGTTGCGTTCGAAACACTACTCGCACGAATAGGCGATTTCGGCCTGGCGATCGGAGAGGACGAACTGACCTGGCGGCCGACGATCTGGGCCCGAGGCCTCGACCGGCTCCCGATTACCGTTGCCGGTTGAGGGTGCAGGCCACGACAGTGTCGCCGGGGCGCGTATTCGAACAGTTTGGCCAGGCCGGTCGACGGTCACACCGGTCTTCTTGTCGACGTAGAATCCGCCCGTCGGGCAGTCCGGTGTTGGCGAGGGCGTCGAGCTGGCGCTCGAGGCCCTGCTTGGTGGTCGAGACTCGGGCGTAGCCGAGTTCGAGTCCGCCGGCCGGGTGTGCCGGTGCGCTCGCTATTCCCGAAATGTACCGGAATTCGTCAGCGTACGGGCCTTCCGGAACACTTTCGGTGGAACGACTTCCGGAACGAATGGCGTTGTGTTTCGCCCTGTTGGCCGATCGTCGGCGACTTGATCGGCGTGGCATCGGTCGTTCCACTTGCAAGGAAGTGGAACGAATCTGTGGCCGGAGCGCCACTGGACCCCACATGCCGGTATCTGGTTGGGCTACCTCAACGCCGCAGGTGCCCCAGTCCGGACGACGCGGCGGTGAACAGCACCGGACCGACAGGCCGGCTGCATCCCCGATCACGATGAACCAGACGTGGCCGTGATCGATCGGGCCGGGCGACAGCAGACCACGACCCAGTTCGACGACCGCCACCAGCGGCGCGTGACCCGCAATAACGCCGCTACAACTCGACGTCGTCGGTGCGTTCGCCACAGGTGGATACGTGTCGGGGCAACCCTGGCCGATCAGTGCATATCTGCGTCGCCAGGAAGTTCGAGATCTCATTCGCGACGACGTCGGGCATTTCAAGGGCACACAGGTGGCCGAGCTCGCTCAGGAGGACTGCCCGGCCCCCGGGGATGCGCCGCACGTCGTCGAGCTGCTTGGCTTGATCTACGACGACGTCCTTCCCGCCGAGGAGGTAGCAGGTCGGTACGCGTAGCTCAGGTAGCTCGTCGGCCTGGCTTGTCAGCGCACCGCCCGCCAGCCAGCCGTGCCACATCTGCTCGGTGACGGTCAGCATGCTGTTCGTCAGACTCGAGGTCTTCGAGGGATCCACCGAGATTGCTGCCACTCCTTGCGTGAGGGCCTCGACATTGCCATAGGCGGCATCGAAGCCGGCGATCACCTTGTCCCCGGCAGTCGTCCCCGCGGCGTTCCACGGAACGACGCCGACCAGCGCACGCACCTCGTCCGGGTGGTCGAGCGCGATACGCACCGCGATCGCACCACCAAGGGAATAGCCGACCAGGCAGTAGGAGTCGACGCCCGCGTCGTGGATCGCGTCGTGCAGGGTCGCGGCCAGCGTGGGCAGGCCCCCGTCCGCCGACACGCGCACGGACTGGCCATGTCCGGGCAAGTCGAAGACCAGGACGCGGAACCCGCTCAGGTGTCGCACCATTGCGGTCATGAGCTCAACCGAGGCGCCGAATCCCGGCAACACGACAAGTGTCATGGAGCCCTGACCGTGTTCCTCCCAGTACATCCCTGAGCTTGTGTGTGGCATCGCTTTCTCCTAGCTTCGGTGAAGTTTTCTTGTCGCTGACGTACACGGACGGTTTAGTTCGGTGACGGTGGGTAGTCCTCGACGGTCATGGAGTTGTGGAGGCGTGCGCTCTTGGTGGTGAGGCGGAGGAAGGCGCGGCTGGGCCCCGCGGGTAGGGCGGAAATCAGGCGGGCACCTTGGACCAGTCCCGATACGCCGAGGCGGGAGGTGGGGATCAGGGTCTTCGCCGCGCTCAGCGCGACCGCGTGGCTGCCGCGTACGTGCTGCGCCATCGCGCGCTCGTAGGCGGGGAAGGCGCGCTCGTGGTCGCCGCCAGCCCGCGCCAGCTCCCCGGCGAGGACATATGCGCCGACGACGGCCAGGCCGGTGCTGCCACCGACGGCCGGGCCGGGGCAGTAGCCCGCGTCGCCGACGAGCGTCACCCGCCCCCGCGACCAGGTGTCCATGCGGAGCTGGGTGATCGAGTCGAAGTAGAACGCCGGGGTGCGGTCGAGTTCGTCCAGCCACCGGTCCACATCGGCGTGCATGCCGCGGAATGCCCTGCGCAGCAGCTCTTTCTGCGACGGCAGATCACGGTGGTGGTAGTCGAGTTCGCGCTCGCTGCGGAACAGGAACAGCGCCCGCGCCTCGCCGAGGTGCCGCACGCCGTACATGCCGGCGGTGCGCCCGACGCCGACGTGAATGAGGAGCTCACCGTCGAGGCCGGAGGTGTTGGGCAGAGTCAGCACTCCCAGATAGGCCCCGGCGAAGGCGCTGAAGCGCGACTCGTCACCAAAGACCAAGCGGCGCACGGTGGAGTGCAGCCCGTCCGCGCCGACGACGAGGTCGAAGCGGCGCGACGCGGCCGTCTCGAACCGCACCTCGCCGTCGGGCGAGATCTCGGTGATCGAGTCGCCGAACAGATACTCGACGTCGTCGGACGCGGCGTCGTAGTAGATCTCACTCAGGTCGTCGCGCATGATCTCGACGTGCCGGTCGGAGGCAGCGCCGAAGATCTTGGAAAGCTCCACCCGGACCGGACGCCGTGCGCCCTCCGCATGGAGCGTCATCCGGTTCGCACCGGCGGCCCGCTCCTCGACGCGCGGGAGCACGCCCATCTTCTCCGAGATGTCCATAGCGGGCCGGAACAGATCGACCGTGTGGCCGCCGGTCTTGCGCAGAGTCGCCGCGCGCTCGACAACCGTGGCCGAAAAGCCGTGCCTGGTCAGCCAATACGCCAGCACCGGACCGGCAACGCTGGCGCCGGAGATGAGAATCCGCATGAGCAAGCCTCCTTACTAAGCTCGTACATCTTTGTGCTGTTACGAGGTCGGACTCTGGTACGCCAGCGGGCTGCTTCGCTGTGGGCGGCCAGGTGCGGCAGGCGGCGGCCCAGCCAGCGGGGTAGCCACCAGTTGGCCCGGCCGCACAGGCGCATCACAGCCGGTACGAGCACCGTCCGCACGACAAACGCGTCCAGCCCCACGGCGGCGGCGAAGCCGACGCCGAACTCGGCGATGTCGTTACTGAGCGCTGGGTACAGAACCAGCGAAGCTCAGGAGAAGCGTGGCGGTCCGCGACGGATCCTCGATCATGGGTGAGTGTCCAGCACCCGGCACTAGCTCGACTCTCGCGCCTGCAACGGCGCGGTATTGGTCGGCGGAGGAGGATGGAAACCTCTGGTCCTGCTCGCCGAAGATCACCAGCAGTGGTTTGCCGAGGCCCGTGAGCCGATCCGGGAGCGGACGCTGTTGCAGGTAGTCGTCGGACGCGTGCGATGTCGCGGTGAGCGCGTGGTAGGTCATGCCGCGGGTATCGTCGACTAGCTGCTGCGGGATCTTCTTGAAACCTGGCGCGAACGCGGAGCTCATACCCTGGCGGATGATTCCGTCGGTCCGAAGTCGCCACAGTAGTTGCCCCAGCACAGGGGTGAAGATGAGATTGCCGACGGCCCCGGAGGAGACGAATGCGTCCAGGCGGGGTCCGGTGTCGATGAGTGCTATCGCGGTCGCCAGGTCGCCTCGTTGCTCGGTGAGGGCTGTGGCGACGTAGCCGCCGGTGGAATGGCCGACCACGATGGCGTGCTTGACGCCGAGCTCGTCCAGTGCCTGGCCGACCCGGTGTGCTTGCAGTTCCATCGCGTAGACGTCGCCGGTCGGTTTAGCGGACCGGCCGTGCCCGAGCAGGTCGATCCCGATGACGCGATAGGACGTGGCCAACATCGGCACCACCTGATCCCACGAGCGCATTGAACTGCCGAGCCCGTGGATCAGTACGAGGGCCGGGGCATCGCGGGGGCCATCCTGGCTCACGTAGATGTTCCCGCCGTCAACAGGCAGGGTCGAGTTCCCGGTGGCTTCGACGTCCTGCCTATCTACCATCACCGTGTTTCCCAGGAGTAGCCCGATGATCGCGAGGAGGACTGCCGAGGCGACGATGCGGCGCCGTTGGCGTTTTGTCGTAGGTCTCGGGTGTGGTTGTGCAAGGGCTGGCATGATCCTGCATTCCTTTCGGTTCGGCTCCTCATCGTCCGGGTCTCATGCCGCCCAAGTCATCGGCCAGCCGCAGCGATTACGCATGGCGTTACCGCGCCATCCGGTGCGGCCTCCGGCTTCGCCTACTGCGTTCGCAGTAGTTCAGTCGCGGATGGCGAGGACGATTGCTTACAGTCCAGGTATGTGGGCGATTGCCTTGAGCAGGCTGATGGCCAGGCAACAGGTGCTGCTGCTTTCGGCGATCATGTCGATGGTGCTGTTCGCGGTGGTGACGATCCCCGCCGACATACGGCATGCGCTGAGTTCTCACCAGCCGCTGAACTGGGCGGTGTCCGTCGTGGCCTACGCGGCCCTGGTGATCCGCCGGCGGTTCCCGATCGGCACCGTGGCGGTCGCCGTCATCGGGTCGGTGGTGCTGATGGCGGACGGTATGGCCTACCCGCTGACCTTGCCGGCGGTCTTCTACGTGCTGTACTCGATCGCGCTGGATTCCGGTCTGGGCCGGACGCTCGCGGTCGGCGTCGCCGTCAAAGCGGTGCTGCTCACCGCCTCGCTCGTCACCCATCCCGGCATCACGGGCTTCGTCGTGCTGCTGTGGGCGGCCCTGGCAGTGACCACCGGCAGCGCCGCCCGCAGCCACCATGCCTACGTCGCCGAAGCCGGCGAGCGTGCCAGGCGCGCCGAGCAGGCCAAGGAGGATGAGGCGAAGTGCCGCGTTGCCGAGGAACGGCTGCGGATCGCCCGGGAACTGCACGACGCCGTCGGGCACCATGTCGCCCTGATCAACGTGCAGGCCGGCGCGCTGGCCTGCCTGCTCGATGACGAGGACCGGTCGCAGGCCAGGGAGTCGGTCGCGCACATCCAGCGGGCCAGCGAGGAAGCCCTCGAAGACCTGCGGCTGACCGTCGGGCTGCTGCGCGAGCCCGACCTGGAGTTGACGGAGCCGGCGGAGCCGGTGCCGGGACTTGACCAACTCGACGACCTGATCCGTTCATTCGCCGGCGCGGGCCTATGGGTCACCCGCGAGGTGACCGGCCAAGCCAGGCCGTTGCCCGAGGCGGTGGAGCTGACCGCCTACCGGGTCATACAGGAGTCGCTGACCAACACCCGCAAGCACACGGACTGCGATACTGCGGTGGTGCGGCTCGGGTACGCGCCTGCGGCGCTCAGACTGACGGTCGAGGACCAGGGAAAGGCGGTCACCCAAGGTGACCCTGGCACGCCTGAAGGGCACGGCATCGTGGGCATGCGAGAGCGAGTGGCTGCCCTGGGCGGACGACTGTCGGCAGGGCCGGAGCCCGACGGAGGTTACCGCGTCCTCGCCGAGCTTCCACTGCGAATCGAGGGCTCATGACCAGGACCGCGCCCGCCTCGCCGGCGTCCGCCATGGCACCGACCCGAGTGGTCCTCGCCGACGACCAAGAACTTATCCGCGCGGGCCTGCGGCTGGTGATCGACCGTGCGCCAGGGCTGGAGGTAGTGGGCGAAGCGGCCACCGGCCACGACGCCATCCAGGTCGCTCGCGAAGCACGTGCCGACGTCATTTTGATGGACATCCGGATGCCGGGCCTTGACGGGCTGGCCGCTACCCGGCGCATCGCCGCCGACGACAGCCTCAGTGGGGTGCGGGTGCTCATCCTGACGACATTCGAGATCGACGAGTACGTCTTCGAGGCCCTACGGTCAGGGGCCAGTGGGTTTCTTGGCAAGGGCGCGCGCCCCGACGCCCTGATCGACGCGATCCGTACGGTCGCCCGCGGCGACGCGCTGCTTTCGCCGTCCGCCACCAAGGGCCTCATCGCCAGGTTCCTCACATTGCACGACCAAGAGCCGGTCCGCCCTTCGCCGCTGCTTGCCACCCTCACCGAACGCGAGCGCGAGGTGGTTGCCCTGGTCGCCGACGGGATGTCCAACACGGACATCGCCCGCCAGCTCACGCTCAGCCCGCTCACCGTCAAGACCCATGCCAACCACGCCATGACCAAGCTCGGCGCACGCGACCGCGCGCAACTCGTCGTTCTCGCCTACCAGACCGGCCTGGCCCGCGCGCCACGTCTCCGGCCATGAACCACCGCGCCGCCGGAAGGACGGCCCCGAGCACCCCGCCCGGCACCGCCGCGGAACTAGCGCCGCCCGGAACCGGCGCCGCTCGGCGGCCAGCATCGACAGATCCAGGGTGTGAGCGTCCATATCGGGCAGGCAGACCAGCTTCTCGATCGCGGTCTTCACCGCACTAGAGGTCGCCTCCACCGCTGGTTTGATCAGCCACGCCAGCCGGGTCATCGTCAACCCCACATCGCACATCAGCAGCCGGTCCAGATCGCTGCGGCGCTCCTCGCGGCGGGCGGCGGTGTCGGACTCGCCGCCGACATCGTGCTGATGGCCCAAGAAGCCACCCTGCGCTTGGCCTACACAGCGGTCGGGCTGTCCCCGGACTGCGGATCCACCTGGCTGCTGGCACGCCGACTCGGCGAAGCCCGCGCCATCAGTTCGCCGGTCTTGCCGTAGTAGATGACGCTCACCCAAGGACTTGCCGTGGCCCACCCCCGCACCACCGCTCGGACGGTTGCAGCAGGTCCTGGAGGCGCTGGTGGATCCGGTTCGGCGCGCGGTGGTGTCCCCCAGTTGGCGCGGGCTGGTGAGGACAAGAGCTGCGGCACGTTCGAGGTGTCATTTCAGTGTGCTGCGTGAGGCGGGCGAGACCGCGCGCCAACAAAACCTGGATCGGTTGTGGGGTTCGGGCGATGAGAGTACACGAGGATGGTGCCGCTAATCGCACCAGATGGGCGGGCGCTTTGCTAGGAAGGCCGCCATGCCTTCGCGGGCGCCGGGAAGTTGGGCGGCGGCGGCCATGACTTCCAGTGCGAGGGCATAGGCATCTGCTTCGGGGCGATCGAGTTGCCGGTAGAGAGTATGTTTGCCGAGTGCCTTGCTGGCCCGGCTGCCCCGGGTAGCGCGGGCGAGCAACTCGCACACGGCGGTGTCCAGCTCGGCGTCCGGCACTGCTCGGTTGATCAGGCCCCACTGTTCGGCGGTACGGGCATCGATCGGGTCGCCAGTGAGGGCGAGTTCCATCAGTCGTTTACGGCCGACGGCGCGGGCCACCGGCACTGCGGGGGTGTGGCAGAACCAGCCACCCTTGCCTCCAGGGAGCGCGAAACAGGCCGATTCGGCGGCGACGGCCAGGTCGCATGAAGCAACCAGTTGGCAGCCGGCGGCCGTAGCTAGACCGTGCACGCGGGCGATCACCACCTGCGGCACCGACTGGATGGTCGACATGAGCTCGGTGCACAGTGTGAGCAGTTCCCGCACGCCGAGCAGGTCGCGCGCGGCGACGTCGGCGAAATCGTGTCCCGCGGAGAACACCGGACCGTGTGCCGCGAGCACTATCCCAGTGGCGTCGGTCTCGCCGGCGGCCCGGAACGAGGCGAGCAGTTCGGCCAGATGTTCGCCCGACAGCGCATTGCGCCGCTCCGGCCGGTTCATGGTGATGCGCACCGTGACGCTGTCCCGCGCGACCAACACATGCTGATACTCCAAGGCGCCCATAACTCCACCGTAGATCTCTACAGGCGATGCCGCTGGTGGCGGGCGATGGTGAGGTAGACGCCGTCTTGACAGTGGCTGGTTTAGTAGAGCACTGAGCCATCGCCTCAGCTGTCGACCTCAATTTCTACCTCGTCGGTGGCGGTGTCTCCGTTCGCTGAGGGGAAGGATTGCCGAGGAGCTGGCGGTTCAGCTCACGCATCCGACGGGGCAGATTCCTCGCCTTCCGCCGCTTCCCGTTCCCGGACCTCGGCGGGTTCGACTTACTCCTCGATTCGCCTGACGCCGTCGGCGAGGCGCTTGATCCTGGGGGCGATTTTCTAGAGGGGCCTGCGTGGAGCGTTCCCGCATACCGACTGTGAAACAATCACCCCCATCCGCTTCACGATCCGCATGGCGGGCCGGAACCGATCCACGGCATAGCAGTCAAACTTGCGTAGCGTCGGGGTGAGTTCGACGAAGGTGACGCCGACGCCGACGCCGAACCGGTTGCGCTGATAAGTGAGTACCAGGCCCGCGATGCTGGTCCCAGAGATCAGAACACGCATCGGCGCACCTCGATTGGTCGGACTCGGAGGCGGCGTTTGTCGGCGGCGCAGATTTGATCCTGTTTCTCCGCAATCGATTTCGTGGCTGAATCGGCCTTTTGGCGGAGGCGATCGTTGCCCACTGTGCTGGTTCGAGTTATATCGTCCCGGGCATGGGTGTTTTCGTCGGGCGGGTTCGCGAGTCCGAGCTGCTCGCCACTCGTCTCGACGAGGCCGGTTCCGGTAGCGGCCAGCTGGTCGTGATCACCGGGGAACCCGGGATCGGCAAGACCCGCCTCGCACAGGAGATCAGGGCGCGCGCCAATGCGGCCGGGGTCCCGGTCGCCTGGGGGCGAGCAAGCGACGATAATGGCAGCCCGCCGTACTGGATCTTCCGTCAGGCCGCCCGCGCGCTCGGCGGTGCGCTGCCGCCCGCGCTGACCGACGGGAGCGCCGAAAGCGATTCGGCCACCGCGCGATTCGCGGCGTTCGAGGCCTTCGCGCAGCGGCTGCGCGAGATCGCCGAGCCGCACGGGCTGCTCGTTGCGCTGGACGATCTGCAGTGGGCCGATGCCGCATCGCTGGCGCTGCTCGTGCACGTGGCCCGAGGTCTACCAGGATCCCGGCTGTTGCTGGTCGCGACCTACCGTGACACCGAGCTCGGCTGCCGGGCGGCGCTGACCGCCGCACTTGCCGCGCTCTCCCACGAGGCGGGCCATACCCGGGTTCGCCTGGCCGGACTGCCGCCTGCGGATGTGCGACGGCAGCTGGAACTCGCCACCGGTCACGACATTTCGGCCGAGGTCGCCGGCGCGGTGAGCCGCCGTACCGGCGGCAATCCATTCTTCGTCAATGAGATGGCTCCGCTCATAGGCGGCGACGCGAGCACGCTACCGGACGGCGCGCTCGACACCATCCGGGCGCGGCTCGCCCGGCTCAGCACACCGTGTCGCGAATTGATCTGCACCGCCGCCGCACTCGGCGACGAGCTGGATCCGCCTGCCCTCACCGCGGTGACCGATCATCCGGTCGAGCTCGTGCTGTGCGCGCTCGACGAAGCGGGGGCCGCGGGTCTGCTGACCCGCGCGGATACGTGGCGATTCCGGCACGACCTCATTCGCGAAGGCGCGCGATCCAGCTTGCCGACGGCGGCACGGGCGGTCGCCCACGCCCGGCTCGCGGCGTGGCTGAGCGACCGGTCCGATGCCCTCGACCGCGCGGGCGAAATCGCACATCACTGGTTGGCCTCGCTGCCCGTCGGCGAGTTGCGGAAGGCCGTCGAATGGGCGGAGCGGGCGGGTGACCGGGCGCTCGCGGGCCTGGCGTGGGAGCAGGCCGCCGACTTCTACCAGCGCGCCCTGCAGGTCGACGCGAAGCTGAACCCGGGTGACCGGGCTCGCTTGCTGCTGCGCCACGGCACCGCCCTCATCCACAACGGCGACATTCAAACCGCTGCAACGCTATTGGTCCGCTCCGCCGAGGTCGCCCGTGCGGCCGATGACCCGTCTGCGCTCGGCGCGGTCGCGCTGGCGATGGAAGGACTCTCCGACCCGTGGGACACGTTCACCGGCGAACAGCTGGCCGCCGAGGCCCTGGCCCGCCTGCCCTCGCAGGACAGTCCGCTCCGGGCGCGGCTGCTCGCACTGCAGGCCGGTGAGGCCGGATTCGCGGGCGGCGCCGACTGCGACCGGATCTCGGCTGAAGCGCTCGCCATGGCAGACCGGCTCGGCGGCGCCGACGTCCTGCGCTCGGCACTGCGTTCCCGGCAGATGGCCCGTTCGGGTCCGGACGGGGTGCGGGAACGGCTCGATCTGGCCGACCGCATGCTGGCCCTCGGCGCGGCCGAGCGGGATGACGACACCCTGCTCTGGGGCAGGTTGTGGCGCTTCGACGCACTGATGATGCTGGGACGGCTGGACGAGGCCGAAGCGGAGCTCGTCCCCATGCGGCAGCTCGCGCGACGGTTGCGGCGACCCCTCGCACACATGCACTACCTGCGCTGTACGGCGGCCACTGCGATTTCGCGGGGCCGGTTCGACGAGGCTGTCGCCGCCACCGTGAAGTGCTGCGCTTGATCGAGGGACGCACCCACGACTCGCTGGTCGGCAGCTCGGTCTTCGCGCTGATAGTCATTGACGGACTTACCGAGAGCGACCTCGTCTCGGCCGAGCAGTTCGAGGAAAACGAGCGCAGCGTACCAGGCTTTCTCGTGCCGGCCCATGGCGTGCACTGGGCCCAGCGCGGTGATATCGAGCGCGCTCGTCGCCTGTTCCGCAGCGCCCCGGATATCGACACGGTGCCGCCGCCGACACTACTGACCACCCTGGCGACAAGGTCCGAACTCGCGGCTATGTTCGACGATCCGGAGGTCGCTGCGGACCTGGCCGCCCGCCTGCGTCCACACGCCGACCTGTTCGTCACCGGCGGGGCCTCGACCCTGGTGAACTTCGGCTCAGCACGCACCTATCTCGGGATCGCCCTCGCCGTTGGCGGGCACCTCGATGACGCCGTGCGCGAACTCCGAAAAGGTATTGCCGCCAATGAGATCGCCCGTACGCCGCCCTACGCCGCACTGGCCGGATTCGAGCTGGCCCGAATCCTCGCCCGCCGTCGCCGTCCCGGCGATCTCGACGAGGCCGCGGCGCTGTGCGCGAGCGTCGGCACGGCCGCGGAGCAACTGGGCATGACGCCCCTGTACCGCCGCGCCGCCGAACTGGCGGCCACTATCCGCGGTGATCGGCCCAGCGGCTTGACTCGTCGCGAGGTCGAGGTTGCTGCGTACGTCGCACAGGGCCTCACCAACAGGCAGATCGCCACGCTGATGCACATTTCCCAGCGCACGGTCGAAAGTCACGTCCAGCACACCCTCACCAAGCTCGGATTCAGCAACCGCACTCAGGTCGCCGCCTGGGCGGCGGAACAGCGTTGAACATCCGTACCGTCTCTGCGTGAAAGTACGGATTCTCCTCTCGGGCGGTTCGGACACCATCGATCGCAGCGAAGCACCCACGCGTCGCCGCAGCCGAATCCCGAGGGGACAACAATGAACTCGACTTCCACGCCTCGCCGCCTTGCGTCGATGGCAGCCGCCATGCTCGCCTTCGCCGCACTCGGTACAAACATCTGCGCTGCCCCGGCATCCGCCGCACCGGAGAGCAAGCCACCCTTCACCTGGAACCACGACATCAAACGCGGCGACTGCACCCTCTTTCACGGCGCCAGCTGGGTAATCAACTCCGACGGGACCGCCAACTTCGACGGCATCGTGACCAGCGGATCCAATAACGACGCCTGGCTCATGTGGGTGGATTTGAAGGACAGCAACCATGCGGTGCTGGGCAGACTGCGCAACGTCGACTTCGTCGATCCGGCCGACCAAGACAATTTCGTTCACAATCTGCCCGACAAGAACAGCACCTACCACTGGCGCGCCAAGGGCGAATTCGACCGCAGCCTGTACCCACTGATCGCGCATCTCGGTCTGCGATCGCATTGCTGAACCGTGGACCGAAGGTCAGCGTCTTGCGCCCTCGCGAGGTGATGCGTGGGGGCGCCCACAGCAAGGTTCCACCCGTGCTGGTCGATCCCACCCGGCTACAGGTCTTCAACCCGAAGACTGTGGTCCGGTCCAAGCGGCGCGCACTCGTCGAGGTCGGTGGCCCTGGGGGGATCGATCACACCGGATCTAGACGGATCCAGAAAAGCTACCCGAACAACGAGAACCGATGCCGCCCACCCCGCTTCTCACGCGGATCGGGACCGACTCGAGCACCTCCAGCAGATCAGGCCTCTGCTCGTCACCGACTGCGCTCACCGCGTCGAGGTGGCGCGAAAGCATGGCGATGGGAGACGATGACACAGCGGGCACGGTGAGGGCTCCGAAGATCAGGATCGTGTGGGAACCTTCTGGTCGACGGTCCCGCTGCGCCTGCCCCGAAAACCACCCTCCATCGACGTATCGAACCAGCGAAACCAAAGGTCACACAACACAATCCCGACTTTGCCCGCGCTAGTTTGTCGGTGTAATGAGTCCGGACCGCTGCCGCGGGCCGGTTCCAACAGGACGGAAGACAGAGGTAGATGCCGGAAACGAACTATTCGACCGATCGCCACCTGGTCGGACGCGCCATTGCCGACATCACCGGAGAAGCGGCCGAGGTCGGCATGCTCGGCTACGGCAAGGCCGATCAGAAGACCGCCGGAATACACATCCGGTTGCGCGCCCGCGCTTTCGTCTTCGCGGACCCGATCCTCGATCGGCGGGTGCTGCTGGTCGTGACCGACCTGCCCCTGATCTTCTCCAGCATCACCCAGGAGGTGTTGCGCCGCCTGGCTCAGCGCTTCGGCGACACCTACACCGAGTCCAACGTGATGCTCACCGCAACTCACACCCACTGCGGGCCCGGCGGTTATTCGCATCACCGGTTGTACAACAGCTCGATCGGGTTCCGCCCCAAGACCTTCGCGGCGATCGTCGACGGCATCATCGAGGCGGTCGAGCGGGCACACGAGGATCTCGCACCGGCCACCTTGCGTGTGATCCACGGCGAGCTGCGCGAGGCCAGCGTCAATCGCTCCCGTGCGGCATTCGACCGAAATCCGCAGGAGGACAAGGATTTCTTCCCCGACGCCATCGACTCCCAGACGACCCTACTGCGGATCGATCGCGAGGGCGAACCGGTCGGCGCCATCAACTGGTTCGCCTCGCACGGCACGTCGATGACCAACCGAAACACGCTGATCAGCGGCGACAACAAAGGATACGCAGCCTATCATTGGGAGCGCGTGGTCGAGGACGTGGACTACCTGGCGGACCCGGATCCCGACTTCGTCGCGGCCTTCGCGCAGACCAACGCCGGTGATATGTCGCCCAACCTGGACGGCAGGCCCGGTCACGGCCCTACCGATGACGAGTTCGAGAACACTCGGATCCTCGGCCTGCGCCAATACGAGGCCGCGGCGAAACTCGCCGCAGGGTACATGCCTCGAATGGCCGGCAGCATCGATTACCGCTTCGTACATGTCGATCTGTCCGCGGTGACCGTGTCCGCGGAGTTCACCGGAGACGGGCGCGAGCACCGCACCGGCCGACCTGCCGGGGGTGCGGCCGCCTTCGCCGGCGCCGGGTTCGACGGACCCACCCATTGGAAGACCTTTCACGAAGGCCGTAATCCGGGCTGGGATCTGCTGTCGCGGTTGGCGTACCGGTTCGCGCCCGCACTGCGGGATGTGCAGGCGCCCAAGGCGATCGTCGCTCCGGGCGGACTGCTCAATCGGTTCAGGCCGTACGTACAAGAGATCGTTCCGGTGCAACTCATCCAGATCGGCGAGCTGTATCTGCTCGGTATTCCGGGCGAGGTGACGATCACCGCCGGCCTGCGGTTGCGCCGCACGGTGGCGGCCATCCTCGGCGCCGAGCTGGCCAACGTCCTGGTCGCTGGATACAGCAACGCCTATATCCATTACGTCACGACTCCTGAGGAGTACGACGCACAGCACTACGAGGGCGCGAGCACCTTGTTCGGTCGATGGGAGCTGCCGGCCCTGCAGCAGATCGCGGCGCAGCTCGCGACCGCGATGCACGACGGCAGCACGGTACCGTCCGGTACCGCGGCGCCCGATCTGTCGGAACTGCAGCGACCGGCGAAAGCAATACCGCCGCCGGACTTTCCGCCGGTGGGACGGCACTTCGGCGACGTACTCACCGATCCGGCACCGGCGTATCGCGCCGGGGAGGGGGTGAGCGTCGAATTCGCCGGCACGCACCCCAACCACGACCTGCATCGCGGCAGCACTTATCTCATGGTGCAGCGGCGCGACGGGGAGCGCTGGCGAACGATCGCCGACGACGGCGACTGGACGACCACCTTCAGCTGGTCGCGTGGCCCCGCCCAGAGCTCGCGAGTCACTATCGTCTGGCACAGCCCCGCCGACGCAACACCCGGCAGCTATCGGATCCGGTACTTCGGCGACGCCGTGAATCTCGGCGGCGACCGCGTCCCCTTCAGCGGCACCTCACCCGAGTTCCGGATCCACGACGAGGATCACGGCAAATGATCACACCCACAGGCATTTGCCTTCACCCTGGCCGCACGGATCTACCCCGACCAACCTGCCCACAACGCACTCATCGGCAATGACACCTTCGAGCAGACAAAACTACGAGTGGGTGCCCGTGGCCCGCGATCGACCGGTTGGGCAACCACCCGCCGCCGGGGCCCATACGCCTACAAAGGGCTACTGTTATGCCTCGAGCTTGAATCTATACGCCAAGGCCCGCTTTCAGGGTAGGCCAGGATTTGGGCAGTGCGGTCTTCCAGTACGGCCACGAGTGGACGCCGATGGCGGCCCAGTCGGTTGAAACGTCGGCACCAGAGAGTCCCATGGCGGTCCCGGTGGCGCCGGTGCAGTCATGGGAGACATGTTCGATCTCGCTCGCCCGGAACGGGTCATCGGGCCACGACCAGTTTCCGTCGAACAGGGAATCATCGAGGCCTGGCACGCCGGTGCCGACGTACAGGTGGACTGGTTTGCCGCGCAGCGCGTCGAGGTGTTTCATCGGGTCGTGCGCGTCCCACTCCGGATTGCCCGCGGTACCCCACATGTTGTCCGGGTTTCCGCCTTTCGCTTCGACCACGGGGCGCACCGAGAGTTGCCCGATACCGTCAGCAGAGTAGCAACCGCTGAAGGCTGCCAGGGCTCGGAACATGTCGGGGTGTCGCACGGCGAGAATGGCCGCCGCTCCCGCTCCCATCGACAGCCCGCCAACGGCGTAGGTCCCGTTGCCTTTCAACTCGCGATCGATCAACGGCGGCAGCTCCTCGGTGAGGAAGGTCTCCCACTTCTGGTGTCCGAGTACGGGATCGTCTTTCAACCAGTCGGAGTAGTACGTTCCTCCACCGCCCACCGGCATCACCACATTGACCGGCTTGTCGGCGAAGAACTCCTTGGCACCTCCACGTAGGGTCCAGGTGCTGTTCGGCTGGGATTCCTTCGCCCCGTTTCCGTCCAGCAGCAGCACCGTCGGCCGGGATTTCGACTGATTCGCCGGCACCAGCACGTCGAGGTGAACGGTCCGCTTCATCGCAGGGGAGCGGATATACATCTGCCATTGCTGCCCATCGCGGTCGATCCGCTCGACGACGGCCGCCGCGTTCGCCTGCGGGGTCGCGATGAACATCGGTGCGACAGCGACCACTGCGGCTGCTGCGACGGATCCCATGCGCCGGTACCCCCGGCGTCCTCGCAACACCGACATGCGCAAAACCATGGTACGAACCTCATCCACGTATGGCCTCCACCGGAGGCCGTGACTGTTTCCCGTCGACAATGCCATGAAACTCGTTGATCGTCGCGCCAGGGCAACGCGATGCACTCATCGACTAGCTATAGATACCAAGTCGGCTGCTTCGGGCCGTGGTCGAGTTCCTACGGCGGGATGACGGGGGCGATCATCGCCGATCGCCTCGGCCCCGCCAGCTCGACAAAGGGCGAGTCTCTGCACGCACTGCGCCGCGACCTGCTGTACGCGCGTGAGGGCATGGTCCGGGCCCGCCACCTCGAGGCGCAGACCGAACAAGTATGGTGCCTGACCCCGGAAAACAACGCTGTAATCGCTTGGACGACAGAGTATTACGGGCTCGCGGCGGAAGAGATTTGCGGCGGAGGCCGCCGCGTCGACGACGACGTGTCTCGCCCACATCTCCCCGCGCACAACGAGAGTATCAATTTCTTCGGCGCCATCGAGGTCGATATCGACGCCGAACACTCCTAACTCGGACCTACTGGCTACCAGCCTTTCCGCGTCCGCGACACCCTGTTCCAACCACGCTCGGCGCGACTGCCGCCGCCCACGCCTGTCCCGTAGCCGACGAGCGAGCATCTTCAGGGTCCCGGCCTCGGAGACAAGGCGGCGGCACGGTGCAACACGTCATGTAGCTCCGCATCGGCAGGCTTGTCTCCGAAGGACATTCGGTAGACCGGTACGTTGTCCACTGATCTGCGGCGTCTCGGGCTTCCACATCAGACCGGCCGTTCTTCGAGCACTTTCGCGAGGGCCGAGGCAATGAGGGCCACGGCCCGATCATCGTCATGGGCCAGTTGCTGCAGGGTATTGAGCGCGATGGTTCCCGGCATCTCGGCGAGTGCCTGGGTCAGTCGTATCCGCACCGCCGAATCCGCTGTGTGGGCGGCGAGTTCATCGACCATCGCACTCATGATCCGGTCTGCCCACTCTGCGTCGTATGCCAAGTTGCCCAGTATCTCGGCTGCCTCGACATCGTTCGGGCCTTCGACCACTGTGCCGACGAGTGTCGGCACAGCTCGGGTCACACCCCGCGCGCCCAGTGCGAGAGCAGCATGTCTGCGGATCGTCGAGTCGGTATCCTCGAGCGCGTCCGTGAGCACCGCGGTCGCCTCGTCGCCGGGCAGCTCGGCGAGCGCCAGGACCGCGCGCCGCCGGATGTCGACGTTCTCCGAGCTCATGGCGGGTATCAGGCTTGCCACACCATCACCGCCGGCCCTCGCGAGGGCCCACCGCAGGGCGCCGGCAACGTTCGGATCGGATTCGATGAGGACGGCCTCCGCCAGCAGCTCGGCGGGCATCGGCAGGTCCTCGGCCGGGGCCAGGACGGCTTGCTGCCGCCGCGCGGCACTCGGCGATGCGAGTCCGTGCAGGAGCTCGACGATGCGCGCGACCTCCTGCCAGCTGGCGGGCTCGGCCGTAACGACCGTACGGAGCCGCTCGAGTAGCTCCTGCTCCCGGTTCAGTCGTTCCTCGGTTTTCCGGATGAGGTCGCCGACCAGTACGGACGGGGTGAATCCGGGATCGTCCAGAGCGGATCCGATCTGGCGCAGTGACAGTCCCAGGGATCGCAGCCCCTCCACATGGAAGATCCGCCGGATGTCTTCGGCAGCGTATTCCCGGTAGCCACCCACTGTGCGGCCGGTGGGTCGTACCAGCCCGAGGGAGTCGTAGTGCCTGAGCATCCGGGCGCTCACCCCCGAGCGGCGCGCCACCTCACCGATCAGCACGCAGTCGCCTCCTCCTGGTCCGGACCGAGCGCGACGACCCGTCGTGCCTCATCGACGGCGAGGTCGAATCCGGCATCCGGGTCGTGCAGCAGCCGCTGCGTGGCGCTCGCATGCGCACGCACCGTCGGGTTGTGACTTGCCATCGCCGCCTGCAGGATCGGCTCGATCACGTCGCCGAGCGCGACGAGGGCACGGCTGAGACTCAGCCGTACGTCCCGGTCACCGCGGCCGAATTGCGCGGCCAGTTCCGCGGCCAGCCCTTCCTTCTCCCTATCGGGCGCGAGAACGACGGCAGCGCGCCACGCACTCCGCGCGACCTCGTCGTCGGAATCGTGCAGCAACGACCGCGTGATTGCAGGCCACGCGTTCTTGTCCCCGATCTTCGACAGCGTATGCAATGCCTGGCTCCGGGCCTGTGCGCGTCCGGAACGAAGTTCCGCGCGCAGTTTCGGAACCGCAATCTCCGATGGGAGGCGGGTCAGCGCCCACGTGAGCATGTCGCGCACGAAGAAGTCCGGCTCGATCGCGCACCGTTCCACGAGCACATCGACGAAACCGGGTACGGGATGCGTACCGATTGCCAGGGCCGCCTTCAGCCGCGTCGACGAGTTCCCAGCGGCCAACGCTTCGAGCAGCCACATATCCTGTGAATTCCTGTGTGTCGAATTGATGGGGACCACCTCCGACAGCTAGTGAAGGCCTTCTCACAGTGACAATGTCAAGTTCACGGGCAGCTCGGTTGTGTACGGGCGGTCACTGACCATCGGGAGAGCCGGGATCGCTGGTCCTTAAGGGCGAGCTGGCTTGTGTCGGGCAACCGACCTTGCGCTCGATAAGCGGCATTATCGTGCGTTCTCGTAGCGAGGAGCCGGACTGCGCCAACTGTGGGTTGGGTGAACAGGATCGGTTGTGCGTTTCGCGGTGAGTTGACCATCGCGCTAGTTGGCCCGCAAGACCGCTACGTGAACATCAGTCCATGAGGGGATACGGATGTTGCCCGTGCGGCAGCGGCGGAGTCGGCATGTCGTACCTCTCTGGCATAGTGCTCGACCATGAGTTGGAAGCCGTGGTTGTCACGCTGGAGTCAGGAGTGGATTCGCAGCCGCGAACCCGGCCAGGAGAATCCGGAGATCCTGCGCGACGGCTGGCTCGGGTTCGTCCCGGCGACCGAGGACGCGGTCGCGGCGGCCGAGGTGCGGATCGGGCGGACGCTGCCGCCGTCTTACCGCGAATTCCTGCTGACGACCGACGGCTGGCGGCACGCCGGGAATTTCGTCGGTCGCATGCGGGACACTTCCGACATCGGCTGGTTGCGTGACATCGAACCGTTCTGGGAAGCGGACTGGAAAGACCTCTGCTACGAGGATCCAGCCCCCGAGAACGGCAATCCACTGGGCCGCGGACTGCTGATCTCGCGCGAGGCTGACGCCGGGATCCTGTTCCTCGATCCGGGTGATGTCGACGCGGCCGGAGAATGGGCCGCCTACAAACTGTTCGCCTGGGGTGAAGGCCCCACACGGTCCCCGTCGTTCGCCGCGCTGATGGAAGACCTCTACGCGTCGTTCCACAGCCTCGACCATCCCGAGGGCGAGACCAACAACAGCTGGGACGTCACGGTCGAGCAGGCCCGCCGCGCCGCGCTCGCGGGTGGGGTGGACGCGGCGGCGCAAGCGCTGGAGCAGGCCGAGAAGTTCGGCCGTGACCGCGCCACCGTGCTGCGAACACAACTACAGCTGTTCCTCGCACGCGACAGCATGTACACCAGGGAGTCGCTGCGCCGGTGGGTGGGTTCGGCACCGGAATCCGCGGATTTTCGCGACGATCCGCTGTTCACCGCGGAACTGCTGCCGGTACTGTTCGCCGACCACATCGCGAACGCGCACCCAAACCAGAGCACGGTCCTGCAATCGGCGATGTACGACGATCGGACACATCTCGTCATCGGCGAATATCAGGCCAGGCTGCGGCGCTACGGTCCCTCCCTCGATTTCGGGAATCCGGAATTCGATGCCCTGATCCGGCAGGCGCTGCGCGAGCATGCCAACGATTCGGACGCGCTGTGGGAAGCGGTGCGCGCGGCGCTGGTGCGGTGGCGGCCACGTACACCCGACCACATCGCGCCGATCGTGCTACTGGCCGACCCGATCCTGGCCGAGACGCTCAACCCCGAGCGCGGCCGCGCACTGCTGTCCCAACCGAGAGGGTGACCGACATGGAATTCCCGAGTCGTCACGATGTGGCGATGGCGTTGGTCATCGATGCCTGCGGTGACCCCCACGACTTTCCCGACGGCGATGTCCTGGTGGCAACGGAAGCCGAGACCGACGAGTCCGGGCACACCGTCAACATTAGCCGGATCGCCTGCCGGGCCTGCGGAATGATCAAGGTGTCCAGGTGGCGGGAACCCGGCCCCACCGAACAGGCGCGAGGTTTCATGGTGCTGGGCCAATACGAGTACCCCGAGCCGGGAGACGTCCCCGGCATCGTTGACCGCGCGCGGCGGATCACCGACGCGGAGTACGCGAAATACCTTGCCGCACACGGCTTCGGCGACATTCCCTCCTACTACGCTCCGGATCGGCGCGCGACCACCGAACGGTACGATTTTGTGCTGCGCATCCGCGCCGGTCAGTTCTTCCTGCTCGAACGGCCGAGCAAGATCGGCGAAATCCTCCCGATACCACCGTATGCCACCTCCACCGATCTGATCGACGCCGTCCCCGGCGCGGCCCTGTGCTGGGCGCCCGTCTACGACGGCGAGATCGCGGTAACCGTTGTCACGGCGCCCGAAGACCCCGGCCCCGACCGCTCCTACCCGCGCATCGCCGAGTTGAGCTGCAGATTCCACACCGGCGCCGTCTACCTGTGTGAACTCACGGGCTGCAACCACGAACTGCCGCCGCTGCCCGCGGGCTACGGCGACTACCGGCTGCGCTTGCATACGAGTGATTCCGGTTGCCTGCTGCAGATTTGGAGTCAGCCCTACACGAAACCCCTGGTCCACCCGGCGACGTGACTGCTCCCGATCGAACGCTCATCGCTGATGGCTTCGGTTCCACACCTACCCTGAGTGCCGCAGAATGACGGCCCTCAGTCTGCCCCCGGAGCAGGCGCACTCAATTCGGCATTACCGCGCGTTCCGAGCAATCGATTCTCGGGTTGAAGTCCGTGCGCTGCCAGCATCGGTACTCACGAACATCATCGAATCGGTCGGCGTGGCGGGACTTGGGATGGGTCATCTCGCGTAGTCCGCGCCAGGTGGGTGTGCATAGTCGGTCAGCGACCGGTGCGGGATGGACGTTGGCTCAGTCGGTTTCGCCAGAGCGAGTGCACACCCATTCGACGGGGACGCACTTGCGTATGAGGGGCAGGGCGTTGATCAGTTGGGTAACTGATAGGTCTGGTTCGGATACGAGGTAGTGCGCGAACAGTCGCGCGTGATCGCAATCGGAAACCTCTGCGGGTTCAGCGCGACATTCGGCCCTAGCAGTGCTGTGGTCGGTGGTGACGAACCGCTCGCGCAATGCGTTGTTCGTGATGAGCATCGAGATGTCCCGCACGCCGAGATCGGCGATGAGCTGCCAAGAAGTCTGCCCGGGGCCGACGCGTTGTTCCACGAGGCGCCGCAGCACTTCACGAGCAGCATGACGGCGTGATTCTGGGATATTCCACTGCGGATCCGATTCAGTGTCGTCCATAGCACCTCCACGGGGGCATGACGGGGAGACCTGTGCGGTCAGTGACCGTCTGTCAATGGCCATTTGTGGGTCGCCGCTGGTGGCCGGGTGAAGTCCCCACCCTCTTGCAGGGGGTGGGGTGTTAGGTCAGGGGCGTTCACCTCGCTTGGTGCGGTTTTTCATGCGGTAGGAGTCGCCGTCGGTGATGACGACTGTGCA
>NZ_JBFRFQ010000072.1:0-23187 GCF_052114905.1 Nocardia sp. 2TAF39 | reverse complement strand
CTGGGTCAGCTGGTACAACGAGTCCCGCCTGATGCACCGACTCGGCCGCAAACCACCGGTCGAGTACGAAGCCGACTACTATGCACTTCACGCCGAGCAACCGGCTGGAGACAGATAACCGGGTGTGCACCGAACCCGGGGGGATTCACAGTGTCCCGCTGAGTTGTCGGTGTGTTCGAGCCTGTGCGCGGACAAGGCCCCGCCGGGTTCTCCCGGTGGGCCTGTCGTCTGGTGATCAGTTCGTGCGGTACGTCCGGGCCGCCAGCGCCGAGCGCAATTACCACAGGCCCGACGGCTGCGCCGGATCGAATCCGGTGAGCGCGCAGCTCGCCGACGTAGGGCACCGAGACCGCCGAGCTGATCATGTCGAGCATTTCGACAACCATCCTGGCGCCGTCGACGAGCCGGTCGAGCGTGCTGAAGTGGGCCGTGCCGGCCGGTGCGCCGCAGTGCCGACTCCGCCCCTTGGCTTCGCTACGGCAGCCCGGGCTGCAGCACGAACACGGCACCGACGCCACGACTGTGTGATCCACACCAGGCCGGCGGGATTCGGCAGGCAACCGTGGGCGACGATGTCAGGACGGCATCGATTCCCTCGGTGCGGCTCGCTTTCGCTGCACTTGTCCCGAGACGGGAAATGACCTGGCAACAAGCTGTCTCAGAACATCGGTATATGGTGTCGTCCCGCTGCCTGGTACTACGACTGGCGTCGACAACGCGGACGGCTGACGACATCGAACCGAGCGTTGTCTATGGTGCAGCCGTATTGTGTTGGTGCACAATACGGTATCGGTGGCTCGACGGCGATAGGTTGGGATTGTCACCATGAAGTGCTATGAGGTGACCGCGAGTGATTCGAAGTCGTGGACCACGGTCGCCAACAGCTTCGTTCCGATGGACTACGAGTACGTCGATCCCGACCGGTGGCATTCGGGGTTGACCGTGCAGGAGTCGACCGTATACCGGTTGCTGCGCTGGGAGCAGCGCGGAACCTGCACGTCCTCCCGAACGCGGACCAACATCCGTCACGGTCCCTGCGACGACTTCTACTGGGTCGTCCTTCCCGAACAGGGCTTGTACTCGGTCCGTTATCGGGATGAGGTGACCTGGACGCATCCCGGCTACGCGGCGCTGACCGCCCTCGATGACGTGTGCCAGCAATACATCCCGGAATTGTCGGCGCACGCGTTCCAGGTGCCACGTACCGAGATCGACCATCGGGCGGGGTCTTCCGGTCCGGGGGCAAGGGTGCTCGACCTGGGCTCCGGCCTCGGCAGAATCACTCAGGCCCTGATCCGCGGCACCCACGCCGAACAGTCGAACCTGTCCGACCGTGAGTTCAACGCGGTCTGCGATCGGATCGCCGAGCTGCTCTCCTTGATATCGCTTGGAGACACCCAACCGCAGCGGGCTCATCACGCACAGATTGCCGAGCAGATTCGGCGGTATGTGCGGGCGAACGTGGGCCATGGTGACGTGCGATTGCCCGCGGTGGCACATGCGTTGGGATGGTCTCCCCGGCAGCTGCGAACGGTATTGCAGCAGTCGGGTACCACGTTCCGTGATGTGCGTCGGGACGAGGCGCTGCGCGCCGCCCGCGACCTGCTCGAGGACCCGGCACGGGAGGCACTGCCCATCCGCGACCTGGCCATCCGCAGTGGCTTCACCCCCGCCTGGTTCTCCGCTGCGTTCAAAGCGCGGTTCGGCGAGACGCCACGGGATTTCCGGCGCCGCAGGTTGGCGGAATTCACCGAGCGCGGCGGTGCGCAGGAGGCGGTGGCGACGCGCTGACCGGAGCCGACCGAGCCGGACGCGGGGAGCCCGCATCCGGCCGATGTCGTCTAGGTGGCGGAATCGAGTCGGACCGGAAGCACGAGTGGTCCATTGGTGCTGATCTGCGGAGCGTACTCGATATCCGCCGGATCGCACGCGAGGCTCAACCGCGGAAAGCGATTGAACAGCATGGAAAGTGCGATGCGGCTCTCCAGTCGGGCCAGTGGCGCACCGAGGCAGAAGTGCGGGCCGCGGCCGAAGGCCAACTGGTCCCGGTGGTCGTGGTCGATATCGAACGTATCGGCGTCGGGGTAGTGCCGCGCGTCCCTGCCTACTCCGCCGTACCACAACATCATGCTGCCCGCGGGAATATCGACCCCTGCCACCGTCACGTCGTGGCGCGCGTATCGCATGAGGGCACCGACCACAGATGACTTGTACCGCAGCATTTCCTCCACGACATCGGCCCATCGGTCCTCGGCGACCGCTTTGGCGCGTTGTTCGGGATGGGTGCACAGTGTGACGACGGCGTTGCCGAGCAGGTGCACGGTGGTCTCGTGTCCGGCCACGATCACTATCCAGAGCATGTTGCACAGTTCGTCGTCGGTCAGCTCGTTCTCTGCGTTTGCTTGCAGCAGTGCGGTGGTGACATCATCGCCCGGCTCACGCCGTTTGCTCTCCAGCAATTCGGCGAAGTAGCCGAGCATGCTCGCCATCGCGTGCTGCGCCTCTTCACCAGTACTGGTGTGCGAGATGAGTGTGGTGGTCCAGTCTTTGAGCTGCGGTTGCACCTCCGTCGGCACGCCGAACAGGTCACAAATCACACGGACCGGGAACGGTGTGGTGAAAGCCGAGACCAGGTCGATCTGGTCACCACTGGGAAAGTTCGCGATCAGGTTCGCGGCGATCTTCTCGATGCGCGGTTCGAGCGCGGCGACCCTGGCCGGGGTGAACGCCTGGCTGATGGTCTTGCGCAGCCGCCGGTGGTCCTGACCGTCCTTGTTGAGCATGTGGTCGATGTCGGTCAGCGAGCGCAAGGGCCAATCGGCCGGAATGGTGCCGTCGCGCAAGGCGGGACACTGCGCCGAACTCTTGCTGAACAGTTTGTCATCAAGGACCTCGCCGACGGCCCGGTAGCTGGTCGCTATCCATGCGGGCACACCGCCTGGCAACTCGATAGGAACGACCTCGCCGCGCTCACGAATTCGGGCATAGGTGTCGAAGGTCGACTCCCCAGCGGTAGGCAGCTGGATTACTTGCTCGGTCATGCTGTCTCCCAACCAATTTTGGACTGCTGACGAGATTCTCGTTCGTCCGCACATGCCGAGCGTGTCGAACGCGCGTTACCTGCCCCAGACCGGAACCGGAAGACACCAAAACGTAAACGACAGCTGTGGGGCGTCGCAGCAGGCCACGGCACGCCGTAGCGGCGGAATCGGCACCATGACACAGCAGACGAACGATGTCCGCCGCATGCAGGTCGGAAGCCCTTGCGGCGGCAACGGTGTCGAATGCGTGCGTCTGGCTGGGATCAATCGGTCAGCACGGCGATCGTCAGCCGCCGTAGCCGGGTCGAATCGGCGATCACCTCGTAGCCCGCGATCCGCTCGCCGCGCACCGTCACCGTCAGCGCCAGTAGCAGCTTGCCGCGCGGGGCGACCAGGATGCCGACGGTGCCGTCCACCAGCGCGAGCGTCGCCAGCCGCGAACGTTGCTGCAGCAGTACGGTCTCCCTGGCCACAGTCAGTGCTCCGCGCACTGTCGTCGCCAGGCCCGCAGGAAGTGCGGTACGGTCGGCCGTCCGTAGCACGTCGGGCGCGAGGACGGCCAGGAGCCCTTCGAGATCACCGCTGCGGGCCGCACTGAGGAACGCGTCCACGACGTGTCGTTGCGCGGCGAGTTGTGCTGGGGCTGTGGCGTTGCCACCGCGCACGCGCTGTCGAGCTCGGCTGGCGAGCTTCTTGGTGGTCGCCGTCGTCCGCCCGACGATCGGCCCGATCTGGTCGAACGGCACCGCGAACAGGTCGTGCAGGACGAACGCGACCCGCTCGTCGGGACCGAGCCGGTCCAGGACCACCAGCAGCGCACGGCCGACCGCATCGATCAGGACCGCTTCGCGCTCCGGCTCGTTGTCTCCGGCGTCGTCCCCGAGCCGGGTCGCCCCGTCGAGCGGGTCCTCACGGCGCGCCGCCCTGCCGCGCAGCATGTCCAGGCAGATCCGGGACACGACCGTGGTGAGCCAGCCCGGCAGGTTCCGCACGTCCTGGGTGTCCTGCCGGGCCAGCCGCAACCAGGTCTCCTGCACGGCGTCGTCGGCCTCGCTCGGTGAGCCGAGCATGCGGTAGGCGACCGCGTGCAGGTGGCCGCGCTGGGACTCGAATTCCCGCGCCAACGCGTCGTCGGTGTGCATCGGTCACCTTCCCGCTCTGTGCTGCGTCACCGAGATGACGGATACAACAGCGCCCGGGTGACTGTGGTCCGGCGACGCCCGCCGCCGCTCCACCCTCGCAGACCGGGCGTGACACCCGACAGGAGGGTATTTCACATGGTCATCGCCTATGTCGTCGTCACGGTGCTCGCCGCCGCGGCCGCGCTGCTCGCCGCAGGCATCGACGTGGTCCGCGCCGAGTGGGTTCGTGGGAACATGCGCGCGTACGGGATCCCGGACGCGTGGCTGTTCCCACTGGCCCTCGTCAAGGCCGTCGGCGGGGCCGGGTTGCTGGTCGGTCTTGCGGTTCCACTGATCGGCGCGGCCGCAGCCGTCGCCTTGGTCGGCTACTTCCTCGGCGCCGTGCTCACCGTGGTGCGGGCGCGGTTGTACTCACACGTGACGTACCCGCTGCCGTATCTCGTGCTGGCGGCCGCCTCGCTGGGTCTTTTCGTGGCCTCGTGAGCCCCCTATCCGGCGAGGATGAACTTGGCCGCCTGCTCGCCGATGAACACTGCGGGGGCGTGCGTGTGGCCGCGGATGATCAGCGGCATTACCGAGGCGTCGGCGACCCGCAGTCCTTGCACACCACGGACTTCCAATCGCGGCGTGACGACGCTACTGGTGTCGGTGCCCATTCGGCACGTGCCGATCGGGTGGTAAAGGGTGTGCGAGTAGGCGTTCAGCGTCAGTTCGAGGACGGCTTCCCGTTCGGTGGGCGCCTGCGGCGGGTAGATCACCGGGCCGAGTACCGCCTTCATCGACGGCTCGGCCGCGATGTCGGCGCAGACGCGCAACCCGGCCATCATGGCAGCACGGTCCGCGCCCGCGCTGTCGGACAGATAACGCGGATCGATCAGCGGCTTGGCGGCCGGATCGGCGGAGGCCAGCGTGATCCGCCCGCGGCTGTGCGGGCGCAGCAGCACACTTGCGAGGACCACGCCGTGCTCGGTCGGGTCGACCAGTCCCTCATGGAAGAACGGGGCTGGTGCGAAGATCAGCTCCAGGTCGGGCAGGTCCAGCTCCGGCCTGCTGCGTACGAACCCGTACGCCTCACCGACGTTCGAGGTGAGCATTCCGCGGTGCCGGAGCACGTAGTCCAGCACCTGGCGCGGTTTCAAGGCGGCGAACAGCGAATCGGACGCCACGCTGTAGCCGACGGCCGCGACCAGATGATCTTGCAGGTTCGCCCCTACGTCCGGCGCATGCTGCCGCACCTCGATGCCCTGGCGGGTCAGCTCATCGCGGTCGCCGATGCCTGAAAGCATCAGCAGCTGAGGGCTGTTGATCGCGCCGCCGCACAGCACCACCTCGCGCCGCGCAGTCACCGTGTGCGTGCCGCCGCCGCTGCGGTATTCCACGCCAACGGCGCGCGTGCCGTCGAAGAGCACCCTGGTGGCCAGCGCCTCGGTGCGCACCGTGAGGTTCGGGCGGCGCAGGGCGGGCCGCAAATACGCGTCGGCGGTGCTCCAGCGGCGCCCGCCGCGCTGAGTCACCATTGTCTCGCTGAACCCCTCCGGCTGCGGCCGGTTCGGCGGTTCGACGTCGTAGCCCGCCTCCTCGACCGCGGCCAGGTACGCGGCGGTGAGGCCGCGCGGGCTGCGTTGGCGGGAGATGTGCAGCGGTCCGTCGGTCCCCTCGTCGGGATATTGGGCGTTCTCGACCAATTCGATCCGGCGGAACTGTTCGACGGCCGCGGCGAAGTTCCACTCCTCACCTGCCAGCAGCGCCCACTCGTCGTAGTCGGCGCGGAATCCACGCACCCACATCATGGCGTTCATCGAGGACGAGCCGCCGAACATCTTGCCGCGCGGCCAGTAGATCTCGCGGTTCGCAAGTTCCGGCTGCGGCTGCGTCAGATAGTCCCAATCCACCTCGGAGCGAAAGAGTTTCGCGAACGCGGCGGGGATATGAATGAACTTGTTCTTGTCCGGCGGGCCTGCTTCGAGCAGCACCACGGTCGTTCCGGGATCGGCGCTGAGCCGATTGGCCACGACCGCACCCGCGGATCCCGACCCGACGACGACGTAATCCGCGATGTGCCCATCTGGTTGCACTGTTTTACTCCGATCTGTACCGACTACGGCAAAGATACGATCAAGTGATCGCCCAGGGTTCGGTTTCCGGCCAACCCGGGCGAAGCCATCGGAATCTTCAGGCGGCTCAGTGCTGTCCGTGCTAGCGCAGGATGAGCAGCGCGGACTTCTCGATCCGATCGGCGATCTCGGAGTAGGACCCATAGCCCATGCCCGCGCGCACCAGCGCACCCGCGTAGATCAGTTCGAGCGATTCCACGACATCGGGTTCCGGGTCCGGGCCGAGGGCGCGGATGATCCGCTTGCGGATCTCGGTCCCGACGCGTCCACGCAGGTGCTGCACGTCGGGGTCGCGGCCGAGCAGCGCGCTGGTGACCGCGCCGGAAAGTTCCTGCTCGTCGGCCACCAGCATCGCGATGCTCCGCAGTTCGGCCACGACCCGCGCGGTCGGGTCCGAGTCGTCGCTGACCGGAGACGGCGAACCGATCAGTCGTCGCCAGAAGATCTCGGCCACCAGATGCTCCTTGGAGGAGAAATAGGTGTACGCCGTGGCCGTCCCGACGCCCGCCGCTGCGGCGACCATCCGCATGGTCATGCCCGCGAATCCTTCGCGTGCAAGCACTTCCATCGCCGCGCGGGTCAGCTTGTCGACAGTGTCGGCTTGCTTGCCGGAGAGCCTGCGCCGGGTCGCCTCGCGAATGACGGAATCGGATTCGGACATGTGTCTGAACATTACTGGGTGAGCCGGGCCGGTTCAGTTCTCGGCCGCCGCGACGCCCGCCTTGCGTCCGTAGAAGCTGCCGTCGCCCAGCGACGCGCCGCTCACATACCCGCCCGCGCACAGACCGGAGGTGCACCGGCCCGCCGCGAACAACCCTGGGATCGGGTCGCCCGAGACGTGCAGCACCCGCGCATCGAGATCGGTGCGCAACCCGCCGAGGGTGAACCCCGCGGTGAAGCCGCGCAGGTCGAAGGCGGCAAGCGGCCCCTGGAGTGGACGGATCCATTCCGGCTTCTTGCCGAGCAGCGGGTCCTTGCTCTCCGCGGCGTGCAGGTTGTAGCACGACACGGTCGCCTGCAACGCTTGCGCGGGCAGGCCCATGTCGGACTCCAGCTCGGCGACCGTCTCCGCCGCCCAGGTCGGCGGCTGCCGGAAGAACGGCGTCGAGGTCTCGGTGGCGAGACCGGCTTCATAGGACGCCTCGTCGATCACCAGGTACGCCTGATTCTCCTGCTGGATCAGCGTCGCCTGCCCGATCCGGCCGGGATAGGTGTCCTCGGGGATGTAGCGCTGGCCGCGCCCGTTGACCAGAATGCCGCGTGCCAGCAGCTGCGGGTCACCGAAGAACGCCACTTCGGTCGCATCCATATGCGCCACCTCCGCGCCCAGCGCCTGGGCCAGGCGGATGCCGATGCCGTCGTGCTCCTCGATCGCCGCTGCGGGCCTGCCGATCAAGCGCGGCGCATGCGCCGCGACCATCCCCTGGTGGTACGCAAAGCTGCCGGTGGCGAGCACAACGCCGCGCTCGGCGCGGATCGCCACCTCCTGTCCGTAGCGGCGGGCGAGCACCCCGACCACGCGACCGTCGTCGTCGACGATCAGTCGCCCGATCCGCATGTCGTATTCGACGCGGACGCCGAGTGCGTCTGCGGTGTCGGCCAGCGGCTTCATCAGCATGTAGCCGCCGCTCTTCTGCCCGATGCGCTTGTCGGCCATCTGCGGAACGTGACCGCGCGGTGCGGGTTTCGCGATCGTGTTGAACGGCGCCGCGTTCTCGCCACCGGAGTACATCAGCCCCTCGTCGTGCGGCGGCTCCCAGCCCGGCTCGCCCCAGAAAGCCTCGCGGAACGGCACGCCGCAGGCGACCAGCCAGTTGTAGTGCTCGACGCTGCCGCGGCAGTAGTCGGCTATCTTCGCTTCGTCCACGCCGGGGCCGAGCGCGGCGAGCAGGAAGGTCTCCATGTTTTCCGGCGTGTCCTCGAAACCGAGGGCCCGCTGCAGCGGCGTGCCGCCGCCGAGGTAGATGAACCCGCCCGCCATGGCCGCCGCGCCGCCCCAGCCTCCGGTGCGCTCCAGAATCAGCACGTCGGCGCCTGCCCTTGCGGCCTCGATCGCTGCGCATACCCCCGCGATGCCGTAGCCCGCGACGACGACGTCCGCCTCATGGTCCCACGTCGTTACCGTACTTGCGCGGAGCGGGCGAATGGTGCTGGCATCAGACATGTTTCGGATCCTTCGCTACTCGGTGCGGTCGGACTGCTGCTGGCGGGCCGCCTTCTTCTGCTGCGCCACAATCGTGCCCACCAGCAGGTCGAGCGCGGTGCCGTTCGGCCAACCCACGTAGCGGCACAGAAACACCGCGATCTCGTGCAGTTGCCTCTCGGTGAGTTCCCCGCTGCGCAGCGTGGCGACCTGGATGCCCGAGGTGTCGATGGCGCCCTCCGCCAGCTTGCCGCCGATCGGCAGGCGGGTCCCCGTCGGCGGGCCGGAGGCTGCTCATGGATAACTCCGATGCCATCTGGACAGGTGTACGGAATATAGTCTCGGACAATGAATTGATGCAAGAACGGGTTCTGGGACGAATCGGAACGTGTTCTAATTTAGGTGCAGCATCCGGCACGACACCTGCGGCGATGCCCGACGTCATGGAGAAGACCGATGAGCACAGATACCGAGAAGGTCACGGCCGCCGTGCCCGCCAGGATCACGGACGAGATGATCGATCGGCTGACCGGGCTCGTCGCCGCCGACGGCAGCGCGGCGCCGTTCACGATGACCGAGGTCTACACCGGCGCGTCGGTCGGCGAACTGCCGCAGTCGACGCCGCAGGACGTGGCGGCGGCGTGCGCTAGCGCACGCGCCGCGCAGCGGGAATGGTCCGCGCTGCCGCTGCGGGAGCGCCTGCGTGTGTTCGAGCGTCTGCACGAGCTGATCCTGGGCGAAGTGGAAACCATCGCCGATCTCATCCAGATCGGTTGCGGCAAGACCCGCCGGATGGCCGTCGAGGAATCCTGTGACGTGCCGATGGTGATCAGCCACTACTTGAAGACCGCGCGCCGGGTGTTGCGGCCGAAACGGCACGGTGGCCCTGTGCCGCTGCTGACCACATCGACCGAAGAGCATCGGCCCAAGGGGCTGGTCGCGGTGATCGCGCCGTGGAACTTTCCCTTCGCCATCGCCATGTCCGATGCCATGCCGGCACTCATGGCAGGCAACGGAGTCGTGCTCAAGCCGGACAACAAGACGGCCCTCTGCGTGCTCTACGGGATAGAGCTGTTGCACCGTGCCGGGCTGCCGCGCGGACTGGTCCAGGTGGTGTGCGGCGAGGGACCGGACATCGGCCCCGCCCTGATCGACCACGTCGAGTTCGTCATGTTCACCGGCTCCACCGCCACCGGGCGGGTCGTCGGCGAACAGGCGGGGCGCAACCTCATCGGCTGCAGCCTGGAGCTCGGCGGGAAGAACCCGATGATCGTGCTCGAGGATGCGAAGCTCGACGAGGTGATCCCGGGCACGGTCTTCGCGGCGTTTGCCAACTCGGGCCAGGCGTGCATGCACATCGAGCGGATCTACGTGCACCGCAGTATTCACGACGAATTCGTGCGCCGATTGGTCGCGGCCGCCGACGAATTGAACGGCAAGATCGGCGGCGCGTACGACTACACGCCGGAGTTCGGTTCCCTGGTTTCCCCGCAGCATCTCGAGCGGGTCGCCGCCCACGTCGAGGACGCGCGGGCCAAAGGTGCCACCGTCCACGTCGGCGGCAAAGCGCGCCCGGACATCGGACCCGCTTTCTACGAGGCCACCGTGCTGACCGGGGTGACACCCGAGATGACGCATGCGACGCTGGAGACTTTCGGCCCGGTCGTCACGGTGTACCCGTTCGACGACGAGCAGGAGGCGGTGCGCCTCGCCAACGCCACCGACTACGGACTGAACGCGAGCGTATGGACCCGGAATTCGACGCACGCCAACCGGATCGCCGCCCAGCTCCAGGCGGGCAGCATCAACATCAACGACGGGTTCGTCGCGACCTATGCCGCGAAGTCCACACCGTCGGGCGGGGTGAAGCAGTCCGGCGTCGGCACCCGCCACGGAGACCAGGGCCTGCTCAAGTACACCGACACCGTGAACGTCGGCGTGCTCAAGCGCCAGGTGCTCGCCGCGCGGTCGGGTCAGCCCTACGACAAGCAGCTGAAGATGACCCTGATGTCGCTGCGGTTCATGCGCCGAACCAGATTGCGCTGAGCGCTGTTGCGCACCGTCCGTCCGGCATCGTGCCCGAGCCCACACCTGCTCGATCCGGTTCCGTGGCGCTCGGGGTGGATCAACGGAATCAAGAATTGGCAGGTCCGATACGAATGAGCCTTCGAGACGTACCGCTGCGCACGCTGTCCGGCGAGCCGACGACGCTGTCCGACCTGGTCGGCGACCACGCCGTCCTGGTGGTCAACGTGGCATCGAAATGTGGTCTGACGCCGCAGTATTCTGGTCTCGTCGAACTGCAGAAGGACTACGGGCCGCGCGGGTTCACCGTGGTCGGCGTGCCGTGCAACCAGTTCATGGGCCAGGAGCCGGGTACCGCGGAGGAGATCCAGCAGTTCTGCGCCACCACCTACGGCGTCGACTTCCCGTTGCTGGCGAAGGCCGAGGTCAACGGCGAGAACCGGCACGACCTGTATCGGGCCCTTGCGAGACCGCCGACGCAGAGGGCATTGCCGGTGACATCCAGTGGAACTTCGAGAAGTTCCTGATCGACCGGGACGGCAAGGTGGCGGGCCGCTTCCGTCCGACCGTGACGCCCGACGCGCCGGAACTGGTGTCGGCGATCGAATCCGTCCTCTGAAGGTCGACGACACGGAGCTGCCGTTCGGCAGGAACGGTGGCCTTGGTCGTGCGGGGGGCGTCAGGACCGCCGGGTGAGCGGCTCGCGTAGGTCGAGATGCCGGCGCAGCGTCGTGCCGGTGTACTCGCTGCGGTAGACGCCCCGCTCCTGGAGTTCGGGGACCAGCCAGTCGACGATCTCGTCGAGCCCACCCGGGACCAGGTAGGGGGAGATGTTGAAGCCGTCGGTGGCACCGTGGCGGACCCACCGGGCGAGTTCGTCGGCGACCTGGGTTGCCGTGCCCGCGAAGCCGGAGCGTTCGGTCGTCGCGATCACGACTTCCCGAAGCGAGAGATTCTCGGCCTCGGCCCGCGCCCGCCACTCGCGAGCGATGACTTGCGGGTTTGCACCGTGGCGGGGCGCGCCGCGGGTCTCGGAGATCGGCTGCGGCAGCGGGTCGTCCGCGGGCAGCGGACCGTCCGGGTCGAGGCCGGACAGGTCGCGGCCCCAGACCTGACCGGCCAGCGACAGCGCCGTCTGGCCGGTGTATTGGCCGTTCTTCACCCAGCGCACCTTTTCCTCGACCTCGGACTCCTTCTCCGCGAGGATGATCTGGGTGCCGGGGAGGATCCGGATGTCGTCCTCCGGGCGGCCGGTGGCGCGCAGGCGGGCCCGGATGTCGTTCGCGAAGGCAAGCGCGGCGTCGAAATGCGTTCCGTGCCTCGAGAAGATGACGTCGGCGTGCGCTGCGGCGAAATCGCGCCCGGTCGGTGAATCGCCTGCCTGGAAGATCACCGGGTGACCTTGTGCGCTGCGGGGCAGCGTCGGGGTGATCGTCACCTGGAAGTGGTCGCTCGCGCGCGTGACCGGGCGCACCGCCTCCGGCCGCGCCCACGTCGGGCTCTGCTGCGAGGTCGCGATCGCGCCGTCGTCCCAGGAATCCCAGATCGCACGCACTGTCGCGACGAACTCGGCGGCGCGTTCGTAGCGCAGCGCGTGGTCCAGATAGCCGCCGCGCCGGAAGTTGGCGCCGGTCCACGCGTTGTCCGTGGTGACTGCGTTCCAGCCCGCGCGACCGCCGGAGAGCAGGTCCAGTCCGCCCAGCCTCCGTGCCAGGTCGGCGGGTTCGTTGTACGTCGTGTTCTGGGTGGCGACCAGGCCGATGTGGCGCGTGACGCCGGCAAGTGCGGTCAGCTGTGCGATCGCGTCGGGGCGGCCCGCGATGTCCAATTCCAGGATTTTGCCGTCCTGTTCGCGCAGCCGCAGGCCCTCGCCGAGGAAGAACGCGTCGAACAGGCCCCGCTCGGCGGTCTGCGCGACCCTGCGAAAAGTCTCGAAATCGATCTGCGAGCCGCTGGTCGGATCGGACCAGATCGTGGTGTGGTTCACGCCCTGGAAGAAGACCCCGAAATGGACCTGGGCGTCGGGGCGCGGGAAGTCGGTCACGGGAACGTCTCCTGACGGTCAGTGCGTGGTCGCGTAGCGGTTGCCGGGACGGGCCAGCCCCAGATTGGCGCGCAGTGTCGAACCCGGGATCGGACGACGCACTACCCCGGTACGCAGGAGGACGGGCAGGACCTCGCGCGCCAGCACTGGAAGGTCCTCGTCGATCACCGCGGGATGCAGCCGAACCCCGTCGAGATGAGTGCTGAGATGGGTGAGCAGGCCGACCAATTCGTTCGCGGCGCCGGAGAACGCCAGCCGGCCTGGGGACTCGGACGCGGCCGCGCCGAATCGCTCCGCGGCGGTCGCACCAGGAGTGTCCAGCGTGACGTCGATCTCCGCGAACACCAGCGGGCCCCCGCCCGAACGCGCCTGTGTGCCGGCATCGACGGCTGCGGCGACCGAATCGGCGGCAACGAGCCGGACGTCGACGTCGCCCTCGTCGCCGAACACCACCGGCTGTCCCTGGGGTGGGCGGGGCACGATCGCGGGACCTTTGACCGAAAATGTGTCGCCCTGGAAGTCGATGTAATGCAACCTGCTCCGATCGAGGAAACGACCGCTGGGATAGTCGCGGATCACCGCATCGTCCTCCCACGAATCCCACAGGCGGCGCGCCACCTCGATCGAATCCCGTTGTTCCCGAGCCAGATCCTCGTCGCCGCGAACGGGAGGACGACCCCACGCGGCGGCCGCGCGCGGGTCGTCCACGCGCTCGGCGATCCATCCGGCCCGGCCCCGCGACGTGTAGTCCAGCGTTGCCACCTGCGAGGCGGTGTGGAACGGCTCGGCGTAGGTCGTGGCAACGGTGGGAACAAGCCCGATCGTGCTGGTCGTGGCCGCCACGAACGACGCGCGTGTCACCGCATCGATTCGTCCGGGCAGCTCGCGCGCGGGAAGGATCGAGTCGGCGAAGGTGGCGAGCGTGAACCCGGCGTTCTCGGCGACGGCCACCCGCCTGCGCGCGGTATCCCCGGTGAGCAGACGGTCCGGTGCGTGCACGGCCCTGCGCCATGCCTCGGGACGAAAACCCTCGCCGTCGAGTTCTATGCCGAGCGCGAAAACGCCCATCCGACACCTTCTTTCGTATCGCGATCGACCATGGCGGTGTCTCCGGTCCCGACTCCCGCGCCGGTCTCGATCCGGCGCGGGATACGGACGGCGCACCCTACTGAGCATGCTGGTCGGCGACGGAGGGACGCGACGGTTTGCGTCGCGATGATTCGAAGGGCGTCGGACAGCACCGGGCCCCGAGGCCGCGTACGCCCTCGGGGGCCCGGTGCGGGTCCGCTACCGCGCCGCGCGGGCGGCCAACGCCGCGGCGATGAGTACCGTGACGCCTTCCGCGATCGCCGTAGCGCCGAGGGCATGTGCCGCGCTCAGGGCGGTGCCGCCCGCGAGGCCCAGGAACAGCGACCCGAAGGTGGCGATGCCGACGACGATGCCCAGCTGCACATTGGTCACCAGGATGCCGCTGGCGTCTGCGGCCAGGGTCATCGGAATCTTGGCCAGGGTGCGCGTCATGAGCGGGCTGAACGCGACGCCGTTGCCGATGCCGCAGAGGCCGAGCAGCACCAGCGCGATCCAGCCGACGTCCGATCCGTCGCGCAGGAGCACGCCGAGCGCGACCATACTCGCAGCACCGAGCACCAAGCCGAACGGAATCATGACCGCGTGCCGGCGGCTCGGGATCCGTTCCCAGTTCAGGCTGGCCAGGGCGAAGGTCACGCCGAGCGGGATGAACAGCAGGCCCGCGTGCAGCGCACTGTAGCCGAGGGTGCTCTGCAAGTGGATCGCCATGACGAACATCCAGCCGCCGAAGGTCGCCATGATCACGAACAGCGTGGCGGCGGAAAGCATGAGGCCGGGCGCTTCGAGCACCCGCCGTGCGAAGAGCGGTTCGCCACCGCGTGCCCCCACGGCGCGCTCGATCATCACGAACACCACAAGGCCGAGGACGCTGGCACCGAACGAGATCCACGACCACAGCGGCCAGCCGAGTTCGCGCCCCAGTACCAGCGGAAGCACTAGCAGCAGCACTGACGCGGTGAGCGTCGCGAGTCCGGGCAGGTCGAGTTTGCGTTCGAAACGCTCGGTCACCGACGGGAGGATCCGCGGCGCGAGCGCGAGCAGTGCAACACCGATCGGTACGTTCACCAGGAACACGCCGCGCCAGCTGCTGCCGAACAGGTCGGCGTTGACGATGAGGCCGCCGAGCACCTGCCCGGCGACCATGCCGCCGGAGATGATCGCCGAGTAGACGCTGAGCGCCTTGGCCCTGGCGTCGCCGCTGAAGTTGCGCTGGATGAGCGTCATGATCTGCGGAACCATCGCCGCGGCGCCAACGCCCTGGACGAACCGGAAGATGATCAGTGACGTCTCGTTCCACGCCAACCCGCAGGCCAGCGACGCGAGCGTGAACAGGGCGAGCCCCGCGATGAACGTACGGCGCTGGGTGAACCGATCACCGAGCCGCGCGCCGGTGACCAGCAGTACGGCATAGGCGATGACGTAGCCGGCGACGATCAGCTGCAGGGCCGAGCCGGTGGTGCGCAAGGAGCTGCGGATCGAGGGGATCGCGACATTGACGATGGAGGCGTCGAGCACCGCCATGAACTGCCCGGTGAGAATCACGGCGAGGATGGCCAGTGCGCGCCGCGCACCCAGCGCGGCGGCCGGCGCGATCGCGGGCGCCGTTGCCGAACCCGGCGATATGGTCTGTGTCATGCACTGAGCTTGCGGTGTGGCGGGCACCGGTAACAGGAGCCCAGTAAAACTGGTACCGGCAGCACCAGGCTGAGTGCGCCGCAAAGCGACCCGCCGGACATTTGGGACATTTACTATGTCGTGTCTCTCGTCACAGTCGCTTGTCACTTCCTATGATCAGCCTAAAATGTAATTAGGCGAACTAACGTTTTAGTCGAAGGTGTCTTTCCCGGACGAGGAGGTCGGCGATGGAGGTAGCGACGCGCGGGGCATGGCTCATGAGCCGCATCGACGAGTTGTACGCGGAGCACGAAGACATCCGCGATGCCAGACCGCGCGCGGACGTAGTCCAGGCGATCCGCGAGCCAGGGATGCGCCTCGCGGAGATTGTCGAGCAGGTCATGGTCGGCTACGCCGATCGGCCCGCCCTCGGGCAGCGCGCGCTGCGGGTGCAGGCTGACGAGACCACCGGCCGTACGTCACGCACGCTGCTGGCGCGCTTCGACATCCTCACCTACGGCGAGCTGTGGCAGCGGGTCCGCACGATTGCCGCCGCGTGGCATGGCGAGCCGGCGAACCCGCTGCGCCCAGGCGATTTCGTAGCCATGCTCGGTTTCACGAGCAGTGACTACGCCACGCTTGACCTGGCCTGTGTCCACTTGGGACTGGTCGCCGTCCCCCTGCAGTCCGGTGCGCCTCTCGCCCAGTTGACCGCGATCGTCGAGGAGACCGCGCCGCATGTGCTCGCGGCGACACCAGAACTGCTCGACAAGGCCGTCGACTGCGTCTTGGCGGGTCCCGCACCGCAGCGGCTGGTGGTCTTCGACTACCACGCGCACGACGACGGACAGCGTGCCGCGTTCGACGCGGCGCGGGAACGACTGGCCGCCGCCGGCAGCGCGGTGGTCGTCGAATCGCTCGACGAGGTGCTCGAGCGCGGCCGTCGCCTGCCCCCCGCGCCGCTGTTCGTCGCCGAGCCGGGGGAAGACCCACTGGCGCTGCTGCTCTACACCTCGGGGAGTACGGGAACGCCGAAGGGCGCGATGTACACCGAACGGCTGGTCAGCGCGGCATGGCTGGGCAGGCCGGAGGTCGCCGCGATCACCCTCAACTACATGCCGATGAGCCATCTCGCCGGACGCATGTCACTCACCGGTGTGCTCGCTCGCGGCGGCACGGCGTACTTCGCGGCCGAGAGCGACATGTCCACACTCTTCGACGACATCGCGCTGGCCCGGCCCACCGAGGTGTTCTTCGTTCCACGCGTATGCGACATGGTGTTCCAGCGCTATCAGAGCGAAGTGGACCGGCGCAGCGGTCCGGGCGTCGATAGCACCGCGCTGGAAGCGGAGGTGAAAGCCGAACTGCGCCAGGACTTTTTCGGCGGACGCGTGATGACGGCCCTCTGCGGGAGCGCGCCGGTGGCAGCCGAGATGAAGGCCTTCATAGAGTCGGTGCTCGGCCTGGATTTGCACGACGGATACGGCTCCACCGAGGCAGGTGGAGGAATCCTGGTCGACAACCAGGTACAGCGGCCGCCGGTGCTCGACTACCGGCTCACGGACGTCCCCGAGCTGGGCTACTTCCGGACCGACAAGCCGCATCCGCGCGGCGAGCTGTTGCTGAAGAGCACCACCATGATTCCGGGGTACTACAAGCGGCCCGAGATCACTGCCGAGGTTTTCGGCGAGGACGGCTTCTACAAGACCGGCGACATCGTCGCCGAACTAGAACCGGATCGGCTCGTCTACGTCGACCGCCGCAACAATGTGCTGAAGTTGTCCCAGGGCGAATTCGTTGCCGTCTCGCATCTGGAGGCCGTCTACGCCACCAGCCCGCTGATCCGGCAGATCTTCGTGTACGGCAGCAGCGAACGCGCCTATCTGCTCGCGGTGATCGTGCCTACCGACGACGCGTTGGCAGACGGCGATCGCGGCAAGCTCGAGGCGGCGTTGAGTGAGTCGCTACAACAGCTCGCCATGGACGCCGACCTGCACTCCTATGAGATCCCGCGCGCCTTCCTGGTCGAGACACAGCCATTCACCATCGACAACGGACTGCTGAGCGGCATCGGAAAGCTTCTGCGGCCCAAGCTGAAAGAGCGCTATGGGCAGCGGTTGGAGCAGTTGTACGCGGAGCTGGCCGAGGGGCAGGCCAAGGAGTTGTTCGACCTGCGCCGCGCCACGGCCGATCTGCCCGTGCTGGAGACGGTGAGCCGCGCCGCCAGGGCACTGCTGGGTTGCGCGAGCACCGACCTGCGCCCCGACGCGCATTTCACCGATCTCGGTGGTGATTCGCTTTCGGCGCTGTCCTTCTCGAACTTGCTGCAGGAGATCTTCGGCGTCGAGGTGCCGGTGTCGGTGGTGATCAGCCCGGCCAACGGTCTTCGTGAAGTGGCGGACTACATTGCGGCCGAGCGCGATTCGGGCGAGGAGCGCCCGACCTTCGCCTCGGTGCATGGCGACGGGTCGTGGGTCCGCGCGGATGAGCTCACGCTCGACAAATTCCTCGACGCCGACACCCTTGCGAACGCGGCGGCGCTGCCACGCCCCGCAGGGCCCGCCCGGACCGTGCTGCTTACCGGCGCGAACGGCTACCTCGGCCGCTTTCTATGCCTGGAATGGCTGAAGCGGCTGAACGCGATCGGGGGCACGCTGATCTGCCTGGTGCGCGGCGGCGATCAGGCCGGGGCGCGCAAACGCCTCGACGCCGCTTTCGGCAGCGACGACCAGTCGCTGATCCAGCATTTCCAGGAACTGGCCGCCACGAACCTCGAGGTACTCGCCGGCGACATCGGCGAGCCGAACCTCGGCCTGGACAAGGCGACGTGGGACCGACTCGCCGGCAGCGTGGATCTGATCGTGCACCCGGCCGCGCTGGTCAACCATGTGCTGCCGTACCGGCAGCTGTTCGGGCCGAATGTGGTCGGCACCGCCGAGTTGATCCGCTTGGCCGTCACCACCCGGCTGAAGCCGTTCACCTACTTGTCGACCGTCGCGGTTGCCACGCAGATCGATCCGACCGACTTCGACGAAGACGGCGACATTCGTGAGATAAGCGCGACGCGCGCTGTCGACGAGAGCTACGCCAATGGCTACGGCACCAGCAAGTGGGCGGGGGAGGTGCTGCTTCGGGAGGCCAACGACCTGTGTGGTCTGCCGGTCGCGGTATTCCGTTCGGACATGATCCTGGCGCACAGCAGCTACGCCGGCCAGCTCAACGTGCCGGACATGTTCACTCGATTGCTGGTGAGCCTGATCGCCACGGGGATCGCTCCGTTCTCCTTCTATCGCATTGACGCCGAGGGCAATCGCCCGCGCGCCCACTACGACGGCCTGCCCGCCGATTTCACCGCCGAGGCGATCACCGCCCTCGGCGCCGCGGCCACCGCGGGGTTCCAGACCTTCGACGTGCTCAATCCACATGACGACGGCATCTCGCTCGACGAGTTCGTCGACTGGCTGATCGACTCCGGCCACCGGATCGAGCGGATCGCCGACTACGGCGAGTGGTTCGCCCGCTTCGATATCGCGCTGCGGGCGTTACCGGAAAAGCAGCGCCAAGCGTCGCTGCTGCCGTTGCTGCACGCCTACCGGCACCCGGCTCCCGCGGTTCGCGGCTCCGCCCTTCCCGCGAAGAAATTTCGGTCCGCCGTCCGTGCCGCGAAAATCGGTACCGATCACGATATTCCGAATGTGTCGCGTGGGCTCATCGAGAAATATGCGAACGACCTGGAACTGCGGGGCCTGCTGTAAGCGTCGCACGGCTCGACCCGGGTGCCCCGTCTCCGGGGCGCGTGTCGGGCACCACTCGGCATACGGGATCCGCTCGGCCGTGGTTGTTCCCGCGGTCAGATTCCGCATGAAGGCGGCGTAGTCCTCGTCGCTTCGCTCGGCGAAGCCGGGATCGAATAGAGCCCTCGGTGGACGAAAATGCCGAACTTGGCGTTGCGCTACCAGCCTGGCAGCGGATGGATCTCCACGGATTTCTTGTCCGGCTGGTAGCTCACAGAAAACTCCTCGTGGTCGCGAAATGAGATCGAATGGTTGTAACGATGATTGCGACGCCAAATCGCGGGGGTCTAATTGTGGACCGGTGTCCAGGACGGCGAGTCGACCGGGCGTGCTCAGGAAAGACGCTGTTACGCCGTGGGTTTCGAGCTCGCGAAAGAATCCGCGTCCCATTGGTTGCGGTCCGCCCCGGCGGTGATGTGCAATCGGCGTCGCATCGCGTGGGTGCCGTGCGGGTGGCCGGCTGGATTGTGGTGAGTAGTTCGGCGGTGCAGGCGGTGACGTCGAACTCGGGGTCGGATGCGAGGCGCAGGATCACGCCGTTGTGTAGCGACAAAGTGAATACACCCGTCAGGTCGTTATCGAACGCGCGGAACTGGCTGTCGCGCTGCCCTGCGGCAAGTGAGTTGCCTGCTGCAACTCGAGCAGCGGGAGCCGAAGAGGTGTATGAGGGTTTGGACACCCGGCGGCGGAGGTGATGTCAGCGACGGAGACGTCGACGTAGCCGCGGTTGCCGAGTTCGGTGGTGGCAACGTCGAGGATGTGCTGTTCTCGCTGTCGAAGGCAACGCCCTATCGGACCGGCTCGTCGACCTCGACTTCGAAATCTGCGGCTAGGACCCGCTCTCGAGCAGTTCGCGCAGGAAGCAGAGGGGGCAGATGGGGTCGAAAGGAGCTGTCGTCTCGGTCTGGGCAGTGTCTGCGGGTTCCAACGGTACGGCGTCCGGGGCCGCCGACGCGATCGCCGGCTGCACACCGATTGCGAGCGAGATCGCTCCGGCGGCAATGACATTCAGCATGGAACGGTTCATGAGATCCTCCACGTCGATGAGAGAAGTCGTCACAGTATCAGGGTTCGCTCCAGGGCAAAGGCTGATCTGACACAGAGTCTGCCGCGACAAGGTGGTCGCGGCAATGCCAGTTGTACCTACCGGATCGGCCCGGCGCGTCTGACGCTGTAAATCCGGGCAAGTGCTTGGTCCGGTCCGCGTAAGCGTTCTTCGCATGCGCCAGAAACTCATCCGCAACGATGGTTCCAATACCAATCCCCATGGGCTGCCAGGTGTTAGCCTCGATCACCTCGGCGCGAGGGAATGCCGTAGACCGATGCAGAAGGGAGATAACCGATCACGGGTCCAGTCGTACCCCCATCGAGGCACGCGCCGATAGACCTGTAAATCGTCACCCGTACAGAAGCTGGGCATGTGACCGAGCCGCGTGCCGCGCGTACCGACCACGTCTTCGAATGCTTGTTCCTTTTTGGAGTACCGTCTTTTGACCACGCCACATTTCCCGCCACCTACGTCGACGTCCGATTCCGGCTGCCCCGTCCAGCACGGTTCGCCGATCGACACCGATGGCCCCAGGGTCGCACTGTATTCGGAGGCATTCGCGGCGGATCCGCACCACGCCTACCGTGAGATGCGCCGCAGGTATGGTTCGCTCGTGCCGGTGGAGCTGGCACCGGATGTGCCCGCCACCTTGGTGATCGGCTACTACACAGCCCTGCGTATCCTCCACGACCCCGAGCACTTTCCGGCCGATCCGCGCACCTGGCAGAAGAACATTCCCGGCGAGTGCCCAATCCTGCCGATGCTGGAGTGGCGGCCCAATGCCTTGCGCAGCGCGGGTCTGGAACACCTGCGCTACCGGCAGGCCACCGTTGCGGCCATCTCCGAGGTCGATCTGCACGCTCTGCACGCCACTATCGAGCAGATCGCCATTCCGGTGATCAATGCCTTCTGCCAGGACGGCGCGGCGGAACTGATCAGCCAGTACGCGTTTCCGCTCACCTTCGCGGTGCTCAACGCCACACTCGGCTGCCCACCGGATGTCGGGCAGCACGTCGCGACTGGCATGGCCGCCATCTTCGAGGGCGTCAACGCAGCCAAGGGCAACGCGATGATCACCGACGCGCTGTTCAGCCTGGTGCAGACGAAGCGGAAGGAACCGGGCGACGACATCACCTCGCGGCTGTTGCGGCATCCCGCTGCCCTCGACGACGTGGAGATGATCCACCAGCTGGTCACGGTGTACGGCGCGGGAATCGAGCCGACGCAGAACTTGATCGTCAACACCCTGCGGTTGATGCTCACCGACCAACGGTTCGCGGGCGGCATCCTCGGAGGCAGCCTGTCGACACGGGACGCCCTCGACGAGGTGCTGTTCAGCGATCCGCCGGGGGCCAACTACTGCGTCAGCTACCCGAAGCAGCCGATCCTCATCGATGGCGTCTGGTTGCCCGCGCACCAGCCGGTCGTGATCAGCATGACCGGCTGCAACAACGACCCCGCTATCAATACGGGTGAATACACCGACAACCGAGCACATCTCGCATGGAGTCTCGGACCGCACGCCTGTCCGGCCAGATCGGCGGCGTACCTGATTGCCCAGGACGCCATCGATCAGTTGCTCGATGCGCTGCCCGAGATGCGGCTCGCCGTCGCGGCGCAGGACCTGGTCTGGCGACCCGGTCCCTTCCACCGCGCGCTGGTGTCCTTGCCGGTCGTCTTCCCGAAATCACCTCCGCTGACTGTCTATTAGCCTGGATCCACTGATGAAGGTTGTGGGTGGTCCCCGCGCCGCAGGTGTGGGGACCACCAGTGGTCGGGCGTGAGGTAGCCGCTGGTCTACCCAGCTTTTCCACTGTGGTTCCTGGTCGTAGGGACAGAAGGATGGTCAGGGGATCGTGGCGGTGGCCCGCCAGAGTCGTTGCCAGGCGGTGGTCCAGGGCCAATGAGCAGGCAAATGCAGTACCGGCTTGCGCTGCGGGCTAGCCAGACGTGCCGGAACGGCAATGATTTTCCGGCGCAGGGTGGATCCGCGGGCTCTGCCCAGGACGGGGTCGGCGAGCACACCGGCGGCGCGTAGCAGGTTGTGCGTGATCGCGGCGCATAACACCCACGCGGAATTCGCGCCGAACCGGCCCGACGGGATATGAGCCAACGGGCCGTCGATGAGGACGGCGAACACGGTCTCGATGACCGCGTGACGGCGATGAGTGATGTCCGCGTCGATTGCGGGTTCGGCCGAATCGGTGAAGAAAGGGTGATACCGCCAGACGGGAAACAGCTCGTCCTGGCGGGCGGCATCTTTGACCCGGCGCACGATCAGCCGGGCGGTGACCGCATCCGGTTTGGAAGCGAAAGCGGTATACGGGATTTCCGCGACCTCGGCATCGGAGACCCACTCACCGGTCTCCGGATCTCGCACCGCACCCGGGTATCGCACCGGGGTCCACGCATCCGCGGGAATCGACGCGATCGCCCGAGCAACAGCACGGTCTTTCTTCAACACCAGTGAGAACCGGGCATCGGTACGGCGACATGCACCCACGACCGACCGGGTGCCGTAGGCCGAATCGCCACGAACAAGGATCTCACCGGTAACCCCGGCCGCACGGGCAGTGGCCACGGCCTGGGCGACCATCCGGCCGGCGCCCTTGCCCGAACCGGTTCTACCGGCCCGCAGACGCATCCCCGCGATCACCGGCGCGGCGAGATCGGTGCTGATGGTCGCGGCCAGCGGTGAAAGCCCTTTCCGCAAAATCGGTTTGCCCGATACTTTGGCATGGCCGTAGGACGCGCCCTGTTTGGCATATCCGTACACCGGGCGCAGCAGCGAATCGATATCGACGAACGCCCGCACATCCGCACCCGGCAGCAACTCCACCCGCCGACACAACCGTCCCAGATGCGCCCGCAGCACCGCCTCGAGCTGGCGGGCATGCCCGAACGTGAACTCCCGCAACAACGTCCCGATCGCCGAGGGCGCATACACCCGCTCGAACACAGTGCCCATCCCGCCGCTGCGCAGAACATCGACATCGTCGATACTGTCCGCACCCGCACACATCCCGGCGATCAATGTCACCAACTTCGGTGCCGGGTTCGCCGCCCCGGAGGCGATCCGCGGTGCACCGATCGCGACTTTGTCGGCCAATATACTGCTCAGGCCGGTTTGCTC
>NZ_JBFRFQ010000071.1:0-23980 GCF_052114905.1 Nocardia sp. 2TAF39 | reverse complement strand
AACAAAACGCCAACACAAAACATGTTGACTAAAATGTCCGACCTTCCAACCGGGGGGAAAGAAAGGCCGGAACCAAAATAAATTTGGCACTGACATTCATCGACACACTATTGAGTTCTCAAAGAACACACGCACACACATCCAGACCGAAACAATTCGGACTTTCCGTAAGGCAACTTATCAAGCTTAGCTCAACCGTTCACCCGATCAAAATCGGGACTCGATCGAACCAGTGTGAGCGTCAGGCGCTCCTCGTCCTACCTCGTTTCCCGRTCCTTCCACTCGGCGTTTCCGCCTCGCTTCTCGGCTCCGGGTCGGTGTCCGTGTCGCTCTGACCTGGAATAAGTTACGCGGCGCAAAACGCTACGTCAAATCGCCTGCGCAGCGCGTTATTTCGCAGGTCAGAGACGTGCGATCGGCCAGCCGACGGCTCGATTCACGCGAATGTGACGCGAGCCACCACAAGATCGTTTCGAGGCGGACCGCGTCCGGTGGCCGAACCTTCCTCAACCGGCCAGAACCTGGTCGTCGCCGCGCTTCGGCGGCACCAGGTCGGCATCGACCGCCCGCAGTGTCCCGTCTGATCGGTGAGCGCGCGGTTGAGCCCACGCACGCGGGCACCGCCGCGGCGGTGCATACCGGCGTAGTTCAAGTCCTCGACCACGATCACCGAATACTGCTGCGCCAGTGCGGTGATGGCCTGATGCGGGACGTTTCAAACGCAGGTTCGCCACCCGCGCATGCGTTTTCGCGGCCCGAGCCTGCGCCTGCTTCCACCGTTCGGACGGGTCGTGTCTGCCCTCGGTGCCGCGTCCCGCGACGGCGTGCGGCACGGCGCCGGATGGTAGCGAGAGGTCGGCCGCGTGCCGGCACCGAACCATTGGCCTCGACTCAGACGAAATCGGCTCGGTTGCAGCGTCCTACCGCAGGTACTTCTTGCCCTTGAAGCTTCCCGTGCCGAGCACGCGTCGGCGCAGCTGTCGGCAAAAAGAACGCTATCTGGTAGCTGTCCGCGACCTGCCCGATGTTCCGCATGGACGCCGGTCTCGGCGGCGGCCTCCATTTTGCCGTCGAACGGGCGGGCGCCGACCCCTCAGCCGCCCAGCGGGACCCGCCGCGGAACGACCTTGCGGTAGGAGATGCGCCAACCACCCGACGCCCGCACCACCACATCCTCATAGGTCACGCTCCCGCAACTACCGTCCGCGTAGATCCCGATTCCCTTCGACAGCACCCGAACTACGCCTGCCTCCGTTTCGATGACGATCACATTCGTGACATGGTGTCCGACCGGGTTCGCGTCGCCGCGCGCTACCGCGGCGTCGCGGAGTGCCACGATCCCGTGCAGCTCGCCGAAACCCAGATCGGTGAGGTCGTAGACGATCTCGGAGGCGAATAGCTCGTCCATCCGATCGAGCTCTCCGGCGTCCATCAGGTGACCGTGCCGGGCGATGAGGTCGTTGATCTCGAGGCGGTCTTCTATCGATAGGGTCATGCGCGGACACGGTAGCTCCGCGCACGGCGCGAGTCAGGTGAATATCGCCTGGTCGTTGGTCCGGCATGGGTTACCGCCGCGCGAAGCAGTTTCGCGCCGAGTGCGCGCTGAACAGGGCCTTCATCGCCGAAGGTTCGAGGACCTCGAAATCCGGGCTCAGGTGAACCAGGCGGCGGGCGGTCCACTCCAGCGGTTCCCGGAGGCGCGCAGAAGAAGGGCGTACGCGTCGATGGTTCGATTTCGTCCGGGTATTGCGGCGAACGATCTGTGACGTAGCCGCGCCACGCAACGACGCCGGTTCGGGCGGGGATGCCCTGGCCTGTGTTCGTCGCTCGGCCTACCTGGCCACACCGAAATCCGCGCGACCGCACCGCGGGGCGGCATCATGAACATATGGCGACGCGCGAGGTGGTTCGGGCAGGCGCGTTCGCGAGAATCTACGACCCGAGCGTCGACGAGTCGCAACCGTGGTACATCAACGACCACACGCTCGTGCGCGCCGACGACGGGCAGTGGCATCTGTTCGGGATCACCCACCCGGAGCCCGCTGACCCGTTCGACGAGATCGAATTCGCACACGCCACCGCCGCGCGGCTGAGCGGGCCGTGGCGCAGGCACGAACCCGCGCTGCGCGTCGACCGGGGCTACGGGGAGACACACCTGTGGGCGCCGTACGTCGTCGGCGAGCACCGGCGGTACTACATGTTCTACGCGGCAGGCGGCGCCGATCGCACCGACGCGGCGTTGAACCTGGCCACCTCCACCGACCTGTTCCATTGGACGAGACAACCGACCGGCCCACTGTTCCGAGACGGCTACGACGCCCGCGACCCGATGGTGGCGCGTGTGGGCGACCAGTGGGTGATGTACTACTGCGCGACCAGCGCTCCCGCCGGGGGACATCACATCGTCGCCTACCGCACCAGCACCGACCTCGTGCACTGGGGCGGCCGGCATATCGCCTACACGGATCCGACCCGGGGCACCGAGGCGGGCAACACCGAATCCCCGTTCGTGGTGCGGCACGACGGCTGGTGGTACCTGTTCATCGGCCCGCGCCCGCACTACGTCGGCACCGACGTGTTCCGTAGCGACAGCCCGTTCCGCTTCCGCATCGGCGACAAGGTCGGTCATATCGCGGCGCACGCGGCCGAGGTGGTGCCGGACGACGGCCGCTGGTGGATCACCAGCGCGGGCTGGGCTCAGGGGGGCGTGCACCTGGCGCCGCTCACCTTCCCGCGGTCGCGCGTCGTCAAAGCGGTTCCGCAGTAAGCGGTCCGGCGCGCCGGGCGGGGGCTCGATTTCGCGAATCACGCCAACGGACCCGGCCCCGGCTGGTATCTGTTGAGCGAGTCGAACTTCGACCACCCACCTACGGGAGGGACCGGCATGGCCCGTATCGGTGTTATCAGCATTTCCGATGGCCGCGACTATGTGCATGCGGGTATCGCCGATTTCATCGCAACCGCCGAGGATCGGCTGGTCGACGCGCTCACCACGGCCGGACACGATGTGGTCCGCGGCGCGGAACCGATCAGCGACAACGCGTTGGCGAGTTCCGTGGCGCGCAGGGTCGCCGCGGCAGGGATTGATCTGACCGTCCTGCACTACGCCGTCTGGGCGTTCCCGCACTTCACCATGCTCGCGGCGGGCGCGACCCCCGGGCCGCTGCTGTTGCTGTCGAATATCGACCCGGTACAGCCCGGTATGGTCGGCATGCTCGCGGCCGGTGGTGCGCTGGACCAGATCGGCCGCGTGCACAGCAGGCTGTGGGGCGATCCATCCGATCCCGCGCTGATCGAGGCGATCAGCGTCCGGGCGCGGGCCGCCGCGGCCGTCTCCGGTTTGCGCGGTTCGACATTCGGCCGCTTCGGTGGGCGGCCGATGGGCATGAATACCGCGGTCGCCAATACCGACCAGTGGCAGCGCCTCTTCGGCATCGACGTCGAGGAGATCGACCAGTGGGAGATCGTGCGCCGCGCCGAGCTCGCCGACGGTGCGGAGGCGAAGGCCGCACGCGAGTGGTTGGAGCGCCACACCGCGGGTGTGCACTACGACGGCGCGAAGCTCACCCCGGAGCTGCTGGAACGCCAGATCCGTTCGTATCTCGCGGTGCGCGAACTGATCGCCGAACGGCGCCTGGATTTCTCCGGCATCAAGGGGCAGCCCGAGCTCACCCAGTACTTCGCCACGATGGACGTCACCGAGGCGTTTCTCAACGATCCCTACGACTGGAACGGTCCGAAACAGCCGCATGTCTGCGCCACCGAGGCGGACATGGACGGCGCGCTCACCATGCAGTTGCTCAAGCAGATCGCAGGCACTCCGGTGCTGTTCGCCGACGTGCGGCACTATCACGCCGACCGGGACATCTGGGATCTGTGCAACTCCGGTCAGCACGCCACCTGGTTCGCCGCACGCAGCACCGACCCCACCGAAAACCTGGCGAAGGTGCACCTGTATCCCGAGGTGTTCTTCTTCCCGGCGGGCGGCGCCTCGGTGCATCATCTGGCCGCGCCAGGACAGATGACCCTCGCGCGGCTCACCCGCATCGACGGCGACTACCGGATGCAGCTGATGCTCGGCGAATTCGAGCACTACGACCAGCAGACCAACGAAGCGCTGATGAAACAGTCCACCTGGGAGTGGCCGCACGCGTTCGCCCGGCTGGACGCGCGCGCCGAGGATTTCCTGTCCCGCTTCGGCGCCAACCACATCCACGCGGTGCCCGGCGATCATCGGGCGACCGTGCGCGCGGCGTGCGAACTGCTCGACGTCACGCTGGACGAATTCGCGCGGTGACGATGTTCCTCGGCATCGACATCGGAACCGCCAGCTCCAAGGGTGTGCTCACCACGGCGGACGGCACTGTCCTCGCCAAAGCGGAGCGAACGCACGGCGTTTCCATGCCGCGCCCCGGGTGGGTGGAGCACGACGCGGAGGCGGTGTGGTGGGCCGACTTCGTCGCGCTTGCCCGCGACCTGGTGCGGGCGGCTGACCACGCGCCTCTCGACGGACTCGCGGTGTCGGGGATCGGCCCGTGCCTGCTGCCCGCGGATGCCGAGGGACGGCCCCTGCGCCCGGCCATCCTCTACGGTGTAGACACCAGGGCCGGCGTCGAAATCACGGAGCTGAACAACGAATTCGGCGCGCAGGCGGTGCTCGAGCGCGCCGGGTCGCCGCTTACCAGCCAGGCCGTCGGCCCGAAGGCGCGATGGCTGGTCAAGCACGAGCCGGAAGTCGCGGAGCGTACCGCGATGCTGCTGATGGCGAGTTCCTTTCTGGTGCACCGGCTCACCGGCCGATACGTGCTGGACCACCAGTCCGCCAGCCAGTGCGTGCCTCTCTACGACCTACGCGAACGCGCGTGGGCAACGGACTGGGCCGAACGTGTGGTGCCGGGATGGTCCCTTCCCGATCTGGCCTGGCCGACAGAGATCGTCGGTCGCGTGACCGCCGACGCGGCGGCCACCACGGGCCTTCCTGCAGGGCTGCCAGTCACCACCGGCACCATCGACGCCTGGGCGGAGGCCGCCAGTGTCGGCGTTCGCGCGCCGGGCGACGCCATGATCATGTACGGCACCACCCTGTTCCTGGTGCAGGTGCTCACGGATCCGCGTCCACATCCAGGACTCTGGGGCACCTGCGGCACCTGGCCCGGCACCTACACGCTCGCCGCGGGCATGGCGACCTCGGGCGCGGTCACCGACTGGCTGCGTAAGCTCGTCGGCGGCGAGTTCGCCGATCTGATCGCCGCCGCCGACGACGTCCCCGCGGGCAGTAGAGGCCTGCTGATGCTGCCGTACTTCGCGGGTGAGCGCACTCCCTTGTTCGATTCGGACGCCAGGGGCATTGTCGCCGGTCTGACCCTCGAGCACGGCCGCGCCGAGCTCTATCGCGCGGTGCTGGAAGGCATCGCCTACGGGGTGCGGCACAACATAGCGGCGATGACCGAGGCCGGTGGCCAGGCCAGGCGGCTGGTCGCGGTCGGGGGCGGCACCAAGGGCGGGCTGTGGACTCGAATCGTCTCCGACGTCACCGGCCTGCCGCAGCAGCTCCCGGCCGACACCGTCGGCGCCTGCCTCGGCGACGCTTTACTCGCGGCCGAAGCCGCCGGTGTCGACACGTCCGGGTGGAATCCCATTGTCGACACGGTCGAGCCCGACCCCGAGCACACCGCGAAATACGAGCCGTACTATCAGTGCTACCGCGAACTGTACGAACGCACGACCGATATCGCGCATTTCCTGGCATCCGAACACCATCGCGGCGGCGCGGCTTCCTGATTCCGACTGTTCATGCGAGGATGCAGGGTTGGTTTGTAGGACAACTAATGAGGACGCCATGCCCACAATCGACCTGACCCAGCACACCTTCGACACCACCATCGCGTCCAACCCCATCGTGCTCGTGGATTGGTGGGCGGGATGGTGTGGACCATGTCAGTATTTCGCCCCGATTTACGAGGCATCGTCGGACCGTCATCCGGAGGTCGTGCACGGCAAGGTGGACACCGAAGCCGAGGTCACGTTGAAAACCAATGCTCGGGTCACCCAGTTCCCGACGCTGATGGCGTTCCGGGAAGGCCTGCTGGTGTATTCGGAGGCGGGCGCATTGGCCGGCGACGCGCTGGAAGACCTGGTCCAGCAGATCCTGTGGCTGGACATGGACCAGGTTCGGCGGGAAGTCGCCAGGCAGTCCGAAGCCCAAGAGCTCGCCACGGCGACCGCGTCATCCGCCGTTCCCGCCGCGCGCATGGCCGGACCGGCGCCGATACCGGGTAGGTATGGATGGCCCGGACTGTGACTGCGCCGGTCGGGGATCTGTGGCGGCTGGACGGCGCGCGGACGCGATCCATCAGTGCCGAGAACCCCACCGGTGCTCCCGGCGCGGGCGCGCGGGCGGGCGACGGCACCGGCGCGTACGCGGCCCGGCAGCTGGGCGTCGGCTGGAAGGTGTCGCCCTCGATCGCGCTCACCGACGGCGAAACCGCCACGCTGGCAGACGTTTCCGGCCCCGGGGTGTTCCGGCACTTCTGGCTGACCACGGAGCGCACCGCGCTGCGCGCACTGACCCTGCGAATGTACTGGGACGACGAGGCACAGCCCGCGATCGACCTGCCACTCGGCGATTTCTTCTGCAACGGGTGGAGCGAGTTGGCGCTGCTGAGTTCCGAGATGGTGGTTGTCGCCCCTGCGGGCGGGCTGAACAGCTACTGGCCCATGCCGTTTCGGCACCGGGCTCGGATCACGCTCGAAAATCGCTGCGGGCAGACGGTTCCGGTGTACTACCAGGCCACCTACACCGAAGAGGAAGTGCCGGACGCCGCAGGATACCTGCGGACAAGCTGGTCGCGCACCACCCGGTTGGGCGTTCCGGCGGTGCACACGATCCTCGGTACGGTGTCAGGTCCCGGCCGATATGTCGGCACCTATCTCGCTATTCGCCCGGGCGCACCGGGATGGTGGGGCGAGGGCGAAGTCAAGTTCTATCTCGACGGCGACGACGCGCACCCGACCATTTGCGGCACCGGTACCGAAGATTACTTCGGTGGCGCGTGGAATTTCGATCTCGACGGGACATATCGGACATATTCCACGCCCTATCTCGGTCTGCACCAGGTACTGCCGCCGGAGGAAATCTATCGACCGGACCAGCGATTCGGGATGTATCGCTGGCATGTGCGCGATCCGATCTGTTTCGAGAGCGGTCTGCGCGTCACAGTTCAGGCGCTCGGATGGCAAGACGCGGAAACCTATCTTCCGCTCGCTGAGGCCGACATCGCGACCACGGCGTGGTGGTATCAGTCCTGATCCGGTGAATCCGCCGGATTCGGTTCCGGAAATTCCTTTGCTATCAGTTCGTCGGCGCGCGCCAGTGCCGCGTCCATGCTCGCGGTCAGGTCGTCCATCACTGTCAGACCAGCCAGCAGGTCCGCGAGTTCTTCCTGCACGGCCTGCAGTTCCGCGATCGCCGGATCGACCCGGTACCAGGCAACCGCGTCATGCCACCACGGATCGTCGGAGAGCCACGCCCACAGCACGTCACGCACCAGCACCGCGTCGGAGGTGTACATCTGGAAGGACTCGTTCGCCGACCCGGCCCGATGCTCCAGCTCGTAGACGCCGTCGGGCAGCAGACGGGCCCGGATGTCGTGCAGGTCAGCGCGGCTGAGTTCCAGAATGAGGCAGTCCGGATCGGACCGTTCTTCGAGCAGATCGCCGAGCTCGGCCTCGGTCAGATCCGGCAGCGGTGTCCCGTCTCCCGCACGGATGCGCACGTCTACAGGCTGGCGCGGATGGGTGCTCACCGGGCCAGTCTGCCCGATGGCGCGCCCGAATACCCGAAATGCGCCGGGCAGAGGCTTTCGGGTGCAAAGTGTTGGTATGCGTGCTGTGGGTGAGGCATCTGGTCGGTTATCGGTGCAGCAGCTGCCGGACACGATCCCGAAGCGCGGCGTGCTGGTCCAGATCTACGCGATCGACATACGCGGCACCCACCGGCAGGTCGACCGCGAACTCGCGCTGACGCCGTATTCGATCGCGCCCGCTCATGGTTCCCCGGGCACGCTCATCGCATCGGAGGCAGGCGGCCCGCCGGAAGGCACGCGGGTTGCGGTCGATCCCGCGCGTTTCTGCGACGCCCGCCGGCGCTGCTCGATCGGAACACACGGCCTCGGCGAGCACTGGGGGCCGATCGGCGACCTGGGACGGGCCGCATGACGACGGTCGCGGGGGTGGACAGTTCCACCCAATCGTGCAAAGTCGTCGTCTGCGACGCCGACAGTGGCGCGATCCTGCGCCGAGGACGGGCAGCGCATCCGGGCGGGACGGAAGTCGACCCCAATGCCTGGTGGGACGCGCTATGCACGGCGAGCGCCGGATTACTCGACGGCGTCGACGCGATTGCGGTCGCGGGGCAGCAGCACGGATTGGTTGCCCTGGACGCGGAGGGCGCGCCGGTCCGGGATGCGCTGCTGTGGAACGACACTCGGTCTGCCGAAGCGGCCGAGGACCTGATCACCGAGCTGGGCGGTCCGCAGGCATGGGTCGACGCGGTCGGCAGCGTGCCGGTGGCCGCGCTGACCATCGCCAAACTGCGCTGGATGGCCGACCACGAACCGGAGCAGGCCGGCCGCACAGCGCACGTCCTGCTGCCGCACGACTACTTGACCTGGCGGCTGCGCGGCGGCGAGCCGGGACGCGTGCCCCCATCGACCACCGACCGCGGCGACGCTTCGGGCACCGGATACTGGTCACCCGCCAGCGGGGACTATCGCGAAGACCTGCTCGCCATGGGTTTTCGCGGACGCACGCCCGCGCTCCCGCATGTTCTCGGCCCGGCCCAAGCGGCGGGGCAGACGCCGTCGGGCACGCTGGTCGCCGCGGGAACGGGCGACAATGCCGGTGCCGCGCTCGGACTCGGCATCGCGGAGGGTGACGTGGTGGTTTCCCTCGGCACCAGCGGAACGGCCTTTGCCCGCGCTACGGGTGCCAGTGCCGACCCGAGCGGCGCGGTGGCCGGATTCGCGGACGCGACCGGCGCATTCCTGCCGCTGGTCTGTACGCTCAACGCCGCCCGCGTCCTGACCTCCACCGCCGACCTGCTCGGCGTGGCCTTGACTGCGTTGGAATCGCTTGCCGTGCAATCTGTTCCGGGCGCCGACGGCGTCGTTCTGCTCCCCTATCTGTCCGGTGAACGCACCCCCAACCTTCCGCGCGCGGCGGGCAGCCTGCACGGCCTGCGCCCGGGGGCGATGCGTCCCGCGACCATCGCACGCGCCGCCTTCGAAGGCATGCTGTGCAACCTGGCCGACGCGCTCGACCATCTCACCGGCATCGGGGTGGCGACGCGGCGCGTCCTACTCATCGGCGGTGCCGCCCGCTCATCTCTGGTCGCCGAGATCGCCGCCCAGATCTTCGGCGTCGCCGTGACGGTGCCGGAACCGAACGAGTACGTCGCGATCGGCGCTGCCCGGCAGGCCGCCTGGGCGCTCAGCGGTGCGCCGCAGCCGCCCGGCTGGCCCGCGCAGACGGTCGTGGAAGTCCCCGCACCGCCCGATGTCACGGTAGGTCGGCAAATCCGAGCGCAGTACCGGCAGGCACGCCAGGCCCTCTACGGTTGACCACGACGTCCGTTCGGTTTCGGCGGCGCAGCGACCTGGTCGGGCACTCGTCCACGCAGGTGGCTGTTCGCCGGCACCTTGCCCGCTCACGTGAAAGACCCTTGGATCGTCCGCCGATGAATTTCGGCGCCTGGTGGCGTCTCGAGTCCAGGAAGGTGGGACCACCCTGGATAAAGAGAGGTGAACGAATGAGTGATACCGAGGTGCGAAAAGCGGTGACCGCGGAACGCACCGATCTCGCCGACCTGTTGGCCGGGCTCGATGGCGCGAGCTGGGATGCGCCGACGCTCTGTGCGGGCTGGCGGGTGCGTGAAGTGGTCGCGCATGTCACCATGCCGTTTCGGCTGTCGAGTTCGCGCTTCGTGCTGGAGATGATCAGGGCGCTTGGTAGCTTCGATCGGATGGCCGATCGCAGCGCACGTGCTGACGCCGTGACGCTGACGGCCGAGGATCTGCTGAAATCGCTGTGGGACAACATCGATCACCCGTGGAAGCCGCCGGGTGGAGGATTCGCCGGTGCGTTGAGCCATGACGTCATCCATGGCTTGGACATCACGGTGGCGCTCGGACTCGACCGCCGGGTGCCGGAGGACCGGCTGCGTCTGGTGCTCGACGCGCTGAATCGCAAGAGCGTCGAGTTCTTCGGCGTCGACCTGAAGGGCATCGAACTGCGCGCCGACGACCTGGATTTCAGCTACGGCTCCGGCGCGGTGTTGTCGGGCTCCGCTCAGGATCTGCTGCTCGTGCTATGCGGCCGTAGGCTGCCGGAGGGGCACCTCAGCGGCGTTCCAGCGGCTCGATTCACCACGCCCGGCCCAACTGCCTGAATCGTCAGCTGCCTGAATCGTCCGAGGGCGGCTTTCGCTTCTTCTTGGGTCGGTCGGCAGAGTTGCCCGCGTTGGAACGCTTGCCGTTGCTGCCCTTGTGGCGAGCGGGTTGGGTCGCGTCCGGTTGCCGCGAAATAACGATAGTGGAGCCCCACGGTAAGCTGATGGCTCCAGATCCGGTCTTACGCCCGCGAACCCACTGGCCCAGAGCAGCCATAGCTGAAACGACAGATATCGCGACGGCGAACCACGCGACAGAAGTGACACCCGCGGTGACGTAGGAAACCCGTTGGGTCCCCGGCACCAGTATTCTGCCGTTGCCGGAGGCCCAGCGAATCAGCTGCCCGACCTGGGTGCCCAGATCCCGCTGGCTTCCAGCACTGAGCATGCCCCGCACCGCGGACGCTTGACCGTTCAGGTTGGCCACAGCAGAGACGACGAAAATCGCCATGGCGACCGAGGAACCCACGGCCAGATAAGACAGCGCCGCACTGCGTGCTCGGAGATTGATTACTACCGCGAAGACGGTGACAGCGCTGGCGACGCTGGCAAGGACTGCCCACATGCCGTTGATATGCGCGGGAGGCGGTGGCGCTCCCGACCAGAGCGCCACAAGGGAACTGGATATCTGAAGCTTCCCGAAGGGGTTCGCCTTGATCCCGCCGTCGGCCGCTTTGGCGTCGAGCCACGGCTGAAACAGCAGGGCAAACGTGAGGATGCTCCCAGCCGCGGCGAACAGGTAGCCCCAGTACCCACGGAGCGATTCCACAACCTTCAGGACGATCTCGTCGTTGAGCTGACGGCGCCGGGAACCGCCTTCTGCGCGGCTGGGCGAGCCGGGCTCTTGATCTGGAGTTTTGCTCGCCTGCCAGGGAGTCCGCTGAACCATTACCTCAGTTTAAGAGTTGGACAGCGGGTGCGAGCTCGGGCCGAACTCACCTCCAGGGGGAAGTTTGTGCTGTGCTCGGCACGGGCGCAGATCCTGATCAGTCCTCGGCTGCTGCAATTGTGCGGCAAATTGGATCACCTCTGGGTAGGAGAGATGCACGAATGACCGATATCGGGGCGAAGAGTGGTGACGGCGAAGCGCACGGATCGCGCCGACCTCCTGGCCGGGTTCGGCGCCGCGAGCTGGGATGTACCGCGCTCTGTGCGGGCTCGTGGCCGAGGATCTGCTGAAATCGCTGTGGGACAACGTCGATCACCCGAGAAAGCCGCCGAGAGGCAGATTCACCGGCGCGTTGAGCCATGACATCATCCATGTCTTGAACATGATCGTGGCGCTGTCGACCTGAAGGGCATCCGCCGACGACGTGAATTTCAGCTACGGCTCCGGCACGGCGCTGTCGGGCTCCGTCCGGCGGCGTTCCAGCAGCTCGATCCAACGCACCCGGTATCTGCCTGAATCGTCAACTGCCCGAATCGTCCGAGGGCGGCTTTCGCTTCTTCTTTTTCTTGGGTCGGTTGGCAGAGTTGCTCGCGTTGGAACGCTTGCCCTTTCCCTTGTGGCCAGCGGGTTGGGTCGCGTCCGGTTGCCGGGAAATGACGATAGGGAGGCTCCGCGGTAAGCGGATGGATCCAGATCCAGTCGTATGCCCGTGCACCCACTGGCCCAGAGCAGCCATAGCTGAAACGATAGATATCGCGACAGCGAACCACGCGACAGAAGTGAGACTGGCGGTGACGTAGGAAACCTTCCGGAGTCCTGGTACCGGGTAAGTGCCGTTACCGGAGGCCCAGCGGATCAGCTGCCCGACCTGGGTGCCCAGATCCCGCTGACCTCCGGACCCGACTATGCCTCGGATTGCTTCAGCTTTACCGTTCAGATGGACCACGGCAAAGACGACGAACATCGCCATGGCGACGGAGGAACCCACAGCCAAATAAGACAGTGCCTCACTGCGTGCTCGGAGATTGAGTGCTACCGCGAAGACGGTGACGGTGATGGCGGCGCTGGCAAGGACTGCCCACATGCCGTTGATCTGCGCGCCGGGCGGTGGCGCTCCCGACCAGAGAGCCACGAGAGAGGTGGATATCCGAAGCTTCCCAAAAGGGTTCGCCTTGATCCCGCCGTCGGGCCCGTCACCGGTGAGCCACGGCTCGAACAGCAGGGCAAACGTGATGATGCTCCCGACCGCGGCGAACAGGTAGCCCCAGTACCCGCGGAGCGAGGCCAGAACCTTCAGGACGATCTCGTCGTCGAACTGACGGCGCCAGGAGCCGTCTTTTACGCGATTGGGCGAGCCGGGCTCTGGGTCTGGAGTTTTGCTCGCTTGCCAGGGAGTTGGCTGCACCATTCTCCCAGTTTAAGAGTTGGACAGCGGGTCAGAGGTCGATCCGAGCTCACCTCCCGTGGGAAGCTCGCGCTGTGCTGCGGTTGCACCGGTGGCGTAGCGGCGCAGATCCCGATCGGTCCGCGGCTGCCGCAGCTGGTGCGGCAAGGCCGCTGTGGCTGATCTCCGCGAAGGACGAGGGCACGCTCAGCTGCCCGGTAGCTCAGCCTCCTACTATGAAGCTAGCGATGATGGAGCCGTCGGCTTGTCTGCCGCCGAGGACAAAGATCCTGGCTCCTAACGCCACCTCGGACACCCGGGTACCGAAAAACACAAGGACGTTTGTCTTGGCAGTGGTGTGCACGGTGGTCGTGGCACCCCGTATGCCCTCGATCTTCAGTGTCATACCATCGTTCGCGGTGACCCTGCCGACGGCCGTCGTTCCATGCGCGACCGCCGGGGCGGCGGGCGCGGGGCTGGCGGACCTGGCCGGCCGGCTTGTCGAGATCGAAACGGTGGACTCGTTCGCGAACAGGCGAGTGCCCGCCAACACGAGAAGGATGAGCGCGACACTGATTCCGACAAGCATGCCGATTCGGGGGTAAACGGGCCTTGGCGGACTCGGCATTTCGATCTCGGGGGTGTTCGGCGGTGGGGCGCTGCTGCTGTGGCTCGACGGCGAGTTCTCGGTGCCGGTGAGTAGCGGTGCCGGATCACGGGTCTGCTGCGCGCCGCGGAACTGCTCGGTGGACCGATCTTTGGACGGATTCGTCCACGGAGTCCCCTGTTCACCCACAGAGCAAGGGTAAGCCGCCGGTGTCAGGTGCCTATCGTCACTGGCGGGAGCACTTGGAATGCCGGCACCGCCGTCTTGCGACGGCGGCGTTCAACAGGTGGCCCACTTCCATCCCGCGGGCGCTCCTCTGCCGACGGGGCACCGGTCGAGGACCGTCATCGCGAGTTCCTACAACTTGTAACCGATCTGGCGTAGTAGCTGTCTACGGTCTGCCTGGTCGTCGGCATTTTCTACGCCCAGCGGCGCGGTTCCGTCGACTACTCCGACGATTCCCCTACCGAACTCGGTTTCGGCAATCAATACTTCTACGGGATTGGCTGTGGCACAGAAGATTCCGCAGACTTCCGGGACGTGCTTGACCGCGTTGAGCACATTGACCGGGTATCCCTCGCGGAGGAAGACGATGAACGAGTGTCCCGCGCCGACCGCGACTGCGTTTTTCGTGGCGAGCTCGACCAGATCGTCGTCGTTGCCGGAGTAGCGGACCAGACACGGCCCGGATGCTTCGCAGAATGCGAGCCCGAACCGCAGGTGGGGACCGACTCCGACCAACGCCTCGTGCAGGTCCTCAACGGTCTTGATGAAGTGGGCCTGCCCGATGATGACATTGAGATTGTCCGGTTTGTCGATTTGCACGGCTGTCAACTCCACAGCAACATACTGCGCCTCACCGAACCGGATTCTCCGCACTTCGGCGCCGATTCGCGTGTCGACGACGCCTGCCCGGACCCCGCCGACGGGCGACCGCCGGATCGGGATCGCTGGAGCCTCCGCGGCCGGTTCAGTCCGCCGCGGTGTCGCGACGTGCCGCGTCGAGCAGGGAATCCAGCAGGCCCGGGAAGCGGGCGTCGAGATCCTCGCGACGTAGCGACAGCAACAGTTCCCTGCCGGATGGTCGCTGCCAGATGACGCCGGCGTCTCTGAGCACACGCCAGTGATGGGTCAGATTCGACTTGGCCACTTCCGGCAGGACGGACCCGCAGTTGTGCTCGCCGCCGGCCGCGAGCACTTGCACGATCCGCAGACGTAGCGGGTTTCCCATGGCAGTGAGCACATTCGCCAACTGGATCTGCGTCCGTTCGGGATGTGCCGTGATCACCCGGCCCAGGATACCTCAACTGTTGACATACAGTCGAACTGTACGAGAGTATGCGTACTATTCTACTCTTTGAGAGGTCATACCGTGGGTACCAGCAGTTCCCGATTCGACGACAAGATCGCGCTCATCACCGGCGGCACGAGCGGCATGGGACTGGCCACCGCACGCAGGCTGCTCACCGAAGGCGCACACGTCATCATCACCGGCCGCGACAAAACCCGACTCGACGCCGCCATCGAAAATCTGCACGGCGGGGAACGCGTCCTGGGGCTACCCGGCGATGTAGCCAGTCTCGCGGATCTCGATGCGCTGACCGCCGCGATCCGAGACCGGCACGGACACCTCGACGTGGTCTTCGCGAACGCGGGCATCGCCGCGTTCGAACCGACCGCCGACATCACCGAAGCCGAGTTCGACCGCGTCGTCGACATCAACTTCAAAGGCGTCTTCTTCACCATCCAGAAGACCCTCCCCCTCCTGACCGACCACGCGGCGATCGTGATCAACGCGTCGTGGGCGCTGCACCGCGGCGTGCCCGGCGCCTCGCTCTACTCGGCCACCAAAGCGGCCGTGCACAATCTGGCACAGACTCTCGCGGCCGAACTGGCGCCCAGACGAATTCGAGTCAACTCCGTGAGTCCCGGCTACATCGAGACCCCGTCATACCGCGACAACGTCTCTGCCGAAGCACAAGCCGCGGCCGTCGCCGCAGTAGCTGTCGGTCGGCTCGGCACCTCCGAGGATGTCGCCGACGCGGTCGCCTTCCTCGCTTCCCGCGAAGCGCGCTACATCAACGGACAGGATCTCCTGATCGATGGCGGCCTGATCGCCGCCATCCCCGAGCGGATGGTGTAGCAACCGGCTGCTCATCCGACGCGCCACCTAGGCAACCCAGGTGAAGCCGAGGGCAGATCGCACGGGCCGACCACTCGACGCGCGCGATCCACCGGTCGGACCGCAGCGCGGCGCCACCTAGCCCGACGCGCCCCACCACCCGATCAACGCCGCGCCGAGTTACCCGCCGCGCGTACCACCGCCGCCAACGACGCCGCGAGCACGGAATCGCTTCGCCCGCAAGCCCATCCGGTCCCGTTGTCGCCGCGATACTCCACATACGTGAGGGCGACGACGTCGTTGCCCGACCCGATCGACTGCTGGGTCAGGCCGAGCACTTCGATCGGATGACCGGCATCGGCCAGCGCCGCGGTGATCGCCGCGACCGGGCCGACGCCGCGATGCTCGGTGCGGTGGGTGATTCCGTCGACGGTCAAGGTGATCTCGGTGGTGGCCGCGGGGCCGTCGCCGCTGGTGCGCCAGTCCTTCAGATCGATCCAGGACGTGTCGTCGAAGTAGGTCGCCTCGAACAGATCACGGAGTTCGGCGGCGGTGATCTCCACCCCCGAGTCGTCGGCGCGGGCCTGCACGCGCTCGGCGAAATCGATCTGCAGGCGGCGCGGCAGGTCGATCCCGTACTCGGTGTGCAGCAGGTAGGCGATACCGCCCTTACCGGACTGTGAATTGACCCGGATCACCGCGTCGTAAGTGCGGCCGATGTCGGCCGGGTCGATCGCCAGATACGGCACCCGCCACTCGAGTTCGCGCTCCGCGACGCCGTTCGCCGCGGCGCGGGCGCGATGCTCGGCCATGCCTTTCTTGATCGCATCCTGATGGGTGCCGGAGAACGCGGTGTGCACCAGATCGCCGACGTAGGGGTGACGTTCGTGGATCGGCATCCGCGTGCAGTACTCCACGGTGCGCCGGATCTCGTCGATATCGGAGAAGTCGATCATCGGATCCACGCCCTGCGCATGCAGATTCAGCGCCAGGGTGGCGATGTCGACGTTGCCGGTACGTTCGCCGTTGCCGAAGACACAGCCCTCGACCCGCTGCGCGCCCGCAAGCACCGCCAACTCGGCACAGGCGATGCCGGTGCCGCGGTCGTTGTGCGGGTGCACCGACAGAATGACGCTGTCGCGCCGGGCCAGATTGCGGTGCATGTACTCGATCTGGTCGGCGTAGACGTTCGGGGTGGCGACCTCGACCGTCGCGGGCAGGTTGAGGATCACCGGCCGCTGTGCGTCGGCGTCCCACAACGTGGTCATCCGGTCGCACAGATCGAGCACGAAATCGGGTTCGGTCAGGTTGAATACCTCGGGCGAGAACTCGAAGCGCACGTTCGGCAGGTCGTCCGTGCACGCCAGCACGTCGCGGCCGCCGGCGAGGATCAGCTCGCGCAGCGCGTCGCGTTCCTTGCCGAGCACGGTTTCCCGCCAGGTGGGGGCGGTCGCGGTGTACATATGGATCACTACGTCGTTGCGGATGCCGCGGACCGATTCGACGGTGCGCTCGATGAGATCGCGCCGCGCAGGGGTGAAGACGACGATCGCGACGTCCTCGGGTGCGACATCGGTGTCGGCGATGAGGCGCACGAAGTCGAAGTCGGTCTGCGACGCGGACGGATATCCGACCTCGATCTCCTTGTAGCCCATGGCGATCATGAGCTCGAAGAAGCGTCGCTTGCGCGTCGGGTCCATCGGTTCGGCCAGCGCCTGGTTGCCGTCGCGCAGGTCGACCGGAACCCACAGCGGCGCTCGGGTGAGCCTGGCGTCAGGCCAATGTCGTTGGGTCAGCGGCACTTCCACGCGGTCGTAGACGTCGCGGTAACGATGCGAGGGCATCTGCGAATGCCGCTGCCGGTTCCATGCGGGAGCCACGTCGGGAACTGCGCCCCGGGGCGTATCGATAGTGGGGAAAACGGTGACGGTCATGGGTCTGCTTTCTGGCCGTGAGACGAGAGGCGACCGGCCATGGCGAAGCCCCACGGCGGGGCGGCCGGTCGGTCAGGCCCCGCCGTGGCGGCTGAGCAGAAGCATGGTGCGCATGATGGCTAGACTATAACCCAACTCCTCAGACAAGTAGAGAGGTAGCGATGATTCCGCAGGTACGGCGCCATCCGCTGGCGGCGCAGACGGCCGAGCTACTGCTGGCACGCATCCGGGCGGGCGAATGGCCGCTCGGTCACCGCTTGCCCGGCGAGACGACACTCGCCGCGCAGCTCGGCGTCGGGCGCTCCACGGTGCGCGAGGCGGTCCGCGAACTAGCGGGTAAGGGTGTGCTCGACAGCCGTCAGGGTGCTGGCGTCTTCGTCACGGCGCTCGACGTCGCCGAGGACTGGGATGTGGTGCTGCGCCGCGCCACCATCGCCTCGGTGATCGAGGCGCGTATCGCTATCGAGGCCGAGGCCGCCGCTCTCGCCGCCCATCGGCGCACCCCGGCCGACATGCGGGCGATCCGCGGTGCGCTGTCCGCCCGCGAGGCGCACGGCGAGCCGGTGGCCGTGCACGTCGACGCGGACATGGCGTTTCACCGGGCGGTCATCGTCGCCGCGCACAACGACGTGCTGACCCAGCTGTTCGACAGCTTCCTGCCCCGGCTGCGCCTGGCGATGATCGACATGCTGAAGATCCGCCCGGTGCCGTCCGAACCCGCGGATCACGCCGCACATGAACGGCTCGCCGACGCGATCGCTGCCAGAAACCCCAGCTCCGCAGCGGAATACAGCCGCTCACATCTCACCGCTCTGAAGGAGGCCTTCACGTGACCGATGCCCCGGTGCTCGAACTGACGGACGTGACGTTCCGCCGCGAAGGCAAGAAGATCATCAACGGCGTCTCGCTCACCGTGCGCGCGGGCGAACACTGGGCGCTGCTCGGCCCCAACGGCGCGGGCAAGAGCACCCTGCTCGGGTTCTGCGGCGCGGTCACGTTCCCGACCTCGGGAACCGTGCGCGTGCTCGGCGAACAGCTCGGCCGCGTCGAACTGCAGCGCCTTCGCCGCGGCATCGGACATGTGAACCCGCGCCACCCGTTGCGTTCTCCGCTCACGATCCGGGAGGTCGTGCTGACCGGCATCACCGCGACGATCGACACCCCGATGCGCTGGACACCGACTCCGGAAGAGTTCGCCCGAGCCGACGCCATCATCGACACCGTGGGCCTGACAGGCAAGGCGCACGAGATCTGGCCCACGCTGTCCCAGGGCGAACGCGGGCGCACGCTGATCGCCCGTGCGCTGGTCGCCGAGCCCGAGCTGCTGCTGTTCGACGAGCCGTCCACCGGTCTGGATGTCGCTGCCCGCGAACAACTGCTGGAGACCATCGATTCGCTCGATCGGACCCACCCCGATGTCGCGTCCATTCTGGTCACCCACCATCTGGAGGAACTGCCGAGCACGACCACCCATGCGCTGTTGATTGCCGATGGCAGCACTGTCGCGGCAGGTCCGGCACTGGAGACAGTCACCACCCACAACGTCACCACCGCCTTCACACATCCGGTCGAGGTCCGCTACGACGACGGGCGCTGGACCGCTCGCGCCGCGCGCAAGCGGACCGCATGGCCGGTCCACAGCACGGACTGAGCTGAGCCGGTGACCTGGCGTTTTCGGCAACTTTGCGCCGTCGCGGTGAGCAGGATGCACAAACCGCGGCGGAGCTGAAACTGGTGGACGCGCTCATCGCCGCGGGCACCCTCGACTCCTACCATCTCCGCAGTGCCGTTCGCGCGAGAATGCCGATCGTTCTCGGGCCGGATCCGCTGACGTGTACCACCCGACGAACCTGTGCGCACCGGCACCGGCGACGTCAGTGCTGAACCACATCCCCGGGCGGCCCGCTGCGGTGCTCGGCCTCGGCAAGGCTCTTCAACGTCCGCAATTGCTTGCGCATCATGAGCACGTCACCGAGGGCCAGCGCCATGGCGATCGATTTCGGTGCGCCACAGCGCATGCGAACCACCAGCCTGGTCCCCGCTGCTTCGGGCCGCACCGCGTAGGTGACGCAGACCTTGCCCGCGACCAGCGTGATGTGGCGGCCGAGGAGGAAGGAGACCAGCTCGAATTGGGACATGAACCGTTGTCCCGCTTCGAGTTCGGTGAGCATCGGGTCGCGCCGGTGGGGAATGCGGCGCCCGAAGTTGTCCAGCAGGTCGTAGCTGTAGGGAGCGACGCGCAATTGGCACAGCCAGGCGTAGACGAGCGCGGGCGGTGCGTCGATGCTGATCGCCCGATCGGCCTGTAACCCACCCGGTTGCAGGTCGTCGCACGGTAGCGGCGCCGCACGCTCGGCCTCGCTGGCGCCCCACACGGTCCCGGCAATCACGCCGCCGCCGCGATCCGGCGCAGGAGTCGTCGCATCACTATCCGGTGGCCGCCCGACCCGATCACCAGCGCCCGATAGATCCTGCCGTGCAGCCCGGGGAAGTCGCCGAAGGACCGCGCACGGACGCGGGTCCGGCTCGACCCCTCCTCGTCCAGCTCGAAGACCAGCGCGTACTTCGAGAACCAGTGGCTGCCTCGCAACGCCAACCGGTGCGGCTCCTCAGCGGCATCCAGGGCGAACCCGCTCGGCGCCGACGCCGGATCGGCCGGGTTCTTGCAGACGACCTCGAGCAACGCTTTCCACGCCCGATCGCGGTTCGCGTCCACGGATCTGGCATGCTCGTCTATGTAGGGTAAACGCTCCATATAGAAGGAACGTACTAGTCCATGGCACCACCCCGCAAGCACGACACCGATGCGATCCTCGACGCCGCTCGCGCGCTGGTGCTTACCGACGGCCCACGCGCGGCCAGCGTCGCGGCCATCGCCGAAGCCAGCGGCGCACCGGTCGGCACGCTCTATCACCGCTTCGGCAATCGCGACGGCGTGCTGACCGCAGCCTGGCTACGCGCGCTGCGGCGCTTCCAGGACCGCACCCTGGCAGCCGCCGAGGACCCGGATCCGGTCGAGGCCGGCGTCGCGATGACGCGCGCCGCCCTGCGGTTCGGGCGCGAATTGCCCGATGACGCAAAGCTTCTGCTCAACCTGCGCCCCAGCGACCTGCTCGATGCCGGCCCCGATGACGAGTTCCGCAGCACTCTGGCGCGGATGGACGCGCCGCTGATCCATCAGCTGCGCCGCATCGCGGACGCACTATTCGGCCGCGACGGCGACCGCGAAATCGACGCCGTCAGCCGCGCCATCGTGGACCTCCCCTACGCCGCACTGCGCCGCCACGCCCACGCCGAGGCCCTGCCCGACTGGCTCGACGACGACCTCACCACCGCCGTCCGCACCCTCCTGACCTCCTACCGTCCCTGATGGCACAGCAGCGGCCGATCAACCACCCACCAGCGCGGGAGTCAGTTCGTCGAGGCCGGAGACCACGTGGGCGGCCAGGGCCAGTGCGTCGGGAGCCGGTGGGTACTCCGGTCGCGGGGCGGCGATGACGCGCATGCCCGCGGCATGGGCCGAGCGCAGGCCGTTGCTCGAATCCTCCACAGCGGCACAGTCGGTGGGCTGCCTGCGCAGGAAGGTCGCGACCGCCAGGTAGACGTCGGGCGCGGGCTTGCCACGGTCGACCTCCTCGGTGGAGAAGGTGACGGTGAAGAACTCGATGAGACCCGTCTGCCCGAGTACGGCGTCGATCAGGGCGCGCGACGACGAGCTGGCCAGACCGAGCGTCCATCGTTCGCTGATCCGCTGCACCGCCTCGACCGCGCCGGGCAGCAGCGGAACGGCCTTGTCATAGTGCTCGGACATCCGGGCGACGACGTCACGCGCCACTGTCTCCGGTGGCTCGCGGACCCCCAGTTCGCCGCTGAGGTACTCCGACCATTCCTGGGTGCTCATACCCATCAGACGCTGCTGGGTATCGGGCAGCCATTGCCCGCCCTTCTCCGCGACATAGGCGCGCCGCACCTGCTCCCACACCGGCTCGGAGTCGATCAGTACACCGTCCATGTCGAAGACGACCGCCGTGATACCCATGCGCCCATAGCCTTTCGCCAGCCGATCCGGTCAGGTGTCGATGCGGGCCGACCTCCGCACGCCCGCGCCCCTCCGGTGTGGCCCCCGGAAGGCGAGTTTGCCGATCGCGCCCCAGCCTAGGGGATACAGCTCGGATCGGCATGACCCCAGCACCCGCCCGGCGAACATCCGACAGGTGACCTATAACGTGTTCTCATGAACGAACAGCAGGCCGGCTCGCTGCCGAACAAGGAGCATCACGAGGGCGGGTTCCGGCCGATGACGGAGCTGGTCGCCGCGCACGAGGCCGCGCAGGAGGCCGACATCGCCCGCGGCGGGCCGCACTACGGCGAATTCATCGAGCAGATCCGCGGTCTGATGGACCGTGCCCGCCTGGCCTCACCGTCCGACGAACTGGCGGTGGAGGCGATCGGCATCCTGAAGGCGCTGAACGACCAGCTCGATGACGCGGTGGTGGACGAGTGGTCTACCCCCACCTGGACCCGCTTCGACCTGCCTGCCCGCGGCAATCTCACGCTGCCGCCGTTTTTCATCGACCACGCGGACCAGGACGGTGTCGACGCCCGCATCAGCTTCCGCACCTTCCACCTCGGCGGCAACAATGCCGCTCACGGTGGTCACGTGGCAATCGGCTTCGACGACCTGCTGGGCATGACCGCCGCGGTGCATACGGGCGCGGTGACCAGAACCGCCTCGCTCACCGTCGACTACCGTGCGATCACCCCGTTGAACACCGAGCTGAAGGTGCGCGCCTGGACCGAACGGCGAGAGGGGCGCAAAGTCTACGTCCGCGCCACTCTGCACGACGGCGAGCGCCTGTGCGCCGAAGCCCATGGATTGTTCATCGTGCTTCAGCCTGGGCAGCCCTGACCTGTCGGAGCGTGGTCCGGCGCGGCGATATTCGGGCCGCACCGGGCCCTCGCTCGAGTTGATGGCGCGGTCCCCGGGCAATCCGAGATCTCCGGCTTCGCCTACGCATTCACACGCTCGCAGTGAAGTGGCACGCGGACAGTATCTCTCGCGCACGGCAGCCGTGCCGCGTGGTCGAAATGGCATTCGGGGCATGTCGGCACCTGATGCATTGCGCGGCAAGCAGTTCCACGAAGCCTCGAAAATGCGCACGTCGAGACGTCGATGCCCGCGAATCGGACCCCGAAACATGCGCGGAATGCAGATATGCACGAGACGCCATGACAGTCCGCGTATTCAGACGCTCACCGGTCGACTTGTACGACCGACGAGCGCCGAACGATCACCGTCCCGGGAAGTGCGCCTGCCGATACGCGCCGAACCGGGCGTCCACCTGATCGGCGGTGAGTCCGAAATCGTCGAGGGTGTATCGATGCGCCGGACGCGCCGCGCCCGACGTGCTCTCCGCGTGCAACGCCGCCATCGCCGAAGTCGCCTCGTCGGTCAGCGGCAGCCCGAAGTGCCGGTAGATCGACTCGACCGTACCGATCGGATCGGCGACGAAATCGTCGTAGTCCACATCGCAGAACTGGGCCGCGTCGTGCCGGGTGCGGTCCGCGAGGAAACGTTCGGCGCCACGCCCCCACAGATCCAGCTGTGCCGCGCCTACCACCCGCCCGCGGAACTTCTCCGACCAGCCCGCCGACGCCTGTTCGTTCAGGCTGCACACCGAGGCGATGATGGTCCGCGGGTCACGGTGCATTTGGATGACCAGAGCGTCCGGGTAGACCTCGAAGATGGCGTCCAGCGCGAACAGGTGGCTCGGATTTTTCAGCACCCACCGCTTCCCCGCGTCCGGCAGGCCGATCAACTGCAGGTTGCGCCGATGCCTGCGGTACGCGGGCGTCCAATCCCGCTCGCGCAGCCATTCGGAGTAGGCGGGTAGGTAGGCCAGGCACTCGTAGGACACCGACATGGCCGACTGCCGCAGCAGCTGCCAGCACTCCTCCACCTGATCGGCCGAGATGTGGTGTACGCCCATGAATTCCGGGTGCTCCACGTGGTGCTTCTCGTAGGCGGCCTCGAGGCGCTGATACACCGGGTTGCTCGCCCAGGTGTCGCGCGGCGGGCGCGGCTGCGGCATCTCGGTGAGCCACATCTCGAGCCCCTGGTGCGCCGGGTCGGCGTTCAGCAGCCGATGCACCGCCGTCGTGCCGGAGCGCGGCAGACCGGTCACGAAGATCGGCCGCTCGATCACTACGTCGGCATGTTCCGGAAAGCGCTGCCAGGCCGCCTCGCTGAGCAGCCGAGCGATCAGTGCGCCGCGCAGAAACGCGCGATTCACCTTGTTGCCGAACGGCGTGAGCTCCGCGTCTTCGGCATACGACTCGAGCAGTACCTCGAGCCCCTCCCGGTAGTCGTCGGTACCGAAATCGTCCAGTCCGACGACCTTGGTCGCCGAGGCGTGCAGATCGTCGATGGTCCCGACGTCGTCCCTGCCGATCACGTTCGTCTCCTCCGTGTTTGTGCGGGACACCCGCACCCGGTCGGGATCGCGAGCGCTGCGCCATGGTGGCTCACGATGCCCTCCTCCGTGTTTGTGCGGGACACCCGCACCCGGTCGGGATCGCGAGCGCTGCGCCATGGTG
>NZ_JBFRFQ010000070.1:0-25681 GCF_052114905.1 Nocardia sp. 2TAF39 | reverse complement strand
TGACCTCGGCAACTTCCTCGATGGCCACCCCGGCCAGGTGCGGCAACAGCAACCGCACACCATGATCAACACACAGCCAGACATGATCGCAAGACCTCAGCCACCTGCCGCGCTCAGGCAACGCCGATCACGGAAAGTGGGCCAGATCCGAATTTCAGCGGCGCTTCCAGGAGCGAGATGGCCAGTACCATACCCAGCCAACACAAACCGGTTGCGATGACAACAGCTGCGGCGGTGGTCATTTCGCAGTCCCGGTCTGTGTCTGGGCGGGTGGCTGTGTGCCGCTGGTGGTGTTGATGGTGAGGTGGGCCAGGCACAGGTCCGGTGCGGCGAACGGTTCGAGCCGTTCGACGGCCACGGGCGCGGCCTGGCCCTCGAGCACGCCCCGCATCAGGCCCAGATGCAGCGGGCACACCACAGCCGCGCGGTTTTCGATCAGGTCCAGGAAGGGGCAGTGCCGCAACCTGATCCGCGTCCCGCTGCCGCTGGTGTCGGGTTCGGGGTCGAATCCGACCTCGTCGAGCACCCGCACCAGATCAACGATCGCCTGCTCGGCGGTCGACGCCGCAGCGCCCCTCTCACGGCTCACCCGCAGGCCCCAGGCGTGCCCGGCCTCGGTTGCTCGCGCCGACGGATCGGGTTCAGCGGCCAGTTGGGCGGTGAGGATGTCGGCGAGCAGCCGATAGTTGCGCGGACCGGCCGGGTCCATGCCCGCATGGGCGCGGAACATCTGCGGCGGCCGCCCGGGTCCGGAGCGCGAGCGCTGGACCCGCTCGGCCTGCCCGGCGTCGATCAACGCCTCGAGGTGGAAACGCACCGTGTTCGGGTGCAGCTGCAGTTTCGAGGCGATATCGACGATGCTCAACGCCACCGGCGATCTCCGCAGCACCGCGAGGACCTCGCCGCGACGCCCACCGGCCACGCCGGGCGGGGCGGTGTGCGACCCCGTCGGTGTGGCGCCGGCAGCCGTTTCGCGTGTCATGGCTGAATGCTCCGTTTCGGCAGCTGGGCCACCAGCGGGGTATCGACGCCGACCGGGCCGAGTTTGGTTGCGCCGCCGGGGGATCCGAGTGGCTGATCGCGGCCGGGCAGGGTGGCGGTGAAGAAGGCGGCGTTATCGTCGCGGTAGACCTCGAGCTCGGCGGGCAGGTCGTCCTCGTAGTAGATCGCCTCCACGTAGTAGATCGCCTCCACCGGGCACACGGGCACACACGCGCCACAGTCCACGCACTCGTCGGGGTGGATGTACAGGCAGCGGCCGCCTTCGTAGATGCAGTCGACGGGGCACTCTTCCACGCACGCCCGGTCCATCACATCCACGCACGGATCGCCGATCACAAACGCCATACCTCTATTTATACAGCCAAATCTTGTATAAACTAGGGGGACGGTGACGTGCACCCCGGTCGAATATCCCGGTGCAGGCCGACAAGTTGACTCGGGATCGGCTACTCCGCCTCGGCGTCGCCACGCCGACGACGGCGACGAATCGGTTGGTTCCACTGGCAAGAGGGCCGGGTACGCCATCGTTGTTTGTGCCCGTCGAGGAAGATGCACCGAGAGGGGATTCACCGTTGTCCGCAGCGCCCGCGCACACCGAGCCCGCTTTCGAGGCCGAGCGCCCGTTCCCGGCGCGGCTGGGGCCGAAAGGTGCGGCGATCTGGAAGGTCGTCACCACCACCGACCCGAAGCTGCTCGGGGTCATGTACATCGTCACGGCGATATCGTTCTTCCTCATCGGCGGGCTGATGGCGCTGCTGATACGGAGCGAGCTGGCGCGGCCGGGCCTGCAGTTCCTGTCGAATGAGCAGTACAACCAGTTGTTCACCATGCACGGCACGATCATGTTGTTGTTCTATGCGACGCCGATCGTTTTCGGTTTCGCCAACTGCGTGCTCCCGTTGCAGATCGGCGCCCCCGACGTCGCGTTCCCGCGGTTGAACGCACTCAGCTACTGGCTGTATCTGTTCGGTGCCTCGATCGCGACCGCGGGATTCATCACCCCCGGTGGCGCCGCCGGTTTCGGGTGGACAGCGTACGTGCCCTTGAGCCTGGCCGAACATTCCCCCGGGGTCGGCGCCGACCTGTGGATCCTGGGTGTGGCACTGTCGGGTGTGGGCACCATCCTGGGTGCGGTGAACATGATCACCACCGTCGTCTGCTTGCGCGCGCCCGGTATGACGATGTTCCGGATGCCGATCTTCACCTGGAACATTCTGGTGACCAGCATTCTTGTATTGCTGGCGTTTCCGATCCTGACCGCCGCTTTGATGGCCCTGGAGGCCGACCGGCACCTCGGGGGGCACATCTATGACCCCGCCACCGGCGGACCGATCCTCTACCAGCACCTGTTCTGGTTCTTCGGCCACCCTGAGGTCTACATTGTCGCGATACCGTTCTTCGGGATCATCACCGAGATCCTGCCGGTGTTCAGCCGCAAGCCCGTCTTCGGCTACACCGCGCTGGTGTTCGCGACCATCGCCATCGCCGCGCTCTCGGCCGCGGTGTGGGCGCACCACATGTTCGCTACCGGCGCTGTGCTGCTGCCGTTCTTCTCGCTGATGTCGTTTCTGATCGCGGTGCCGACCGGGGTGAAGTTCTTCAACTGGATCGGCACCATGTGGAAGGGGCAATTGACGTTCGAGACACCCATGCTGTGGGCGCTCGGATTCATCACCACCTTCCTGTTCGGCGGGCTGTCCGGGGTGATCCTGGCCAGCCCACCCCTGGACTTCCACATCACCGACACCTACTTCATCGTCGCGCATTTCCATTACGTGCTGTTCGGCACCATCGTGTTCGCGACCTTCGGCGGTATCTACTTCTGGTTCCCCAAATTCACCGGCCGCTTCCTCGACGAACGCCTGGGCCGCCTGCACTTCTGGACCACCTTCCTCGGCTTTCACACCACCTTCCTGGTGCAGCACTGGCTCGGCGCCGAAGGCATGCCGCGCCGCTACGCCGACTACCTGCCCGGCGACGGGTTCACCACCCTCAACACGATCTCCACGATCGGGTCGTTCGTTCTCGGGTTCTCGATGGTCACGTTCGTGTGGAACGTGTTCACAAGCTACCGATACGGCCAAGTCGTCGCCGTCGATGACCCGTGGGGCTACGGAAACTCCCTGGAATGGGCCACCAGCAGCCCACCACCACGGCACAACTTCTACGAACTACCCCGAATCCGTTCCGAGCGACCGGCATTCGAGCTGCACTACCCGCACATGGTGGAGCGGATGCGCGCCGAATCCCACGCCGGATGGGGTGCTGCCGACCACGCCGGCGTTGCAGTGGCCGAGGCACGCGCCAGCGAGCCATCGAACCCGGCCGATGAGTCCGATGCCGAGTAGATCGCCGCGACCTGCCACGCCAGCGCCTACCGCTGGTTTTCGGCATCGCCGGGCCGTAACCGTGGTGAACGGTGTGCGCCGCCAGGCTATTTCGCGACCGTCAGCAGTACCGCGGCGTCATCGAGCGCTTCGAGGCTGTGGCGGGCCTGCGGGACTATCAGCAGGTCACCGTGACGGCCCTCCCAGGAGGCGCCTGCGGTGTGTAGCTGGACCCGGCCGCGCAGGACCAGCAGCGTCGCCTCGCCCGGATTCTCGTGCTCGCCCAGCGCGGCGCCGGCAGCCAACGCGACCACGGTCTGTCGCAGCCGATGCTCATGCCCGCCGTACATCGTGGCCGCCGCTCGCCGCGCGGGGACGGCGTTCGCTCGCTTCAGCAGTTCTCGCGCCATCGCATCCACCGAGAACTTCTCCATCACAGCTCCTGCCTTCCCGTCCGACATCACATCGATCGCCATCTTCCAGCATCACCGCAGGCCGGTCTGGCTTCTCCGGGCAGCGGCACTCGCCGGCGGCGTCACGACAATCGACACACTCATGGACTGGCGGAGACCTGTTGTGACGATCGCGGAACCCACCACCACCGGCGGGGACGACCCGGCCGACGGGACCGGGCTCGTGCACTCGGCCAGCGGCGCGTGGCGCCCCGCTGCCGGTCACCTGGGCGGCCCGCACCCACCGCCCCGGCGGGCAGACCATCCCGGAAGAACTCGCCGCCGCCGAGCACTCGTCCTGTTTCGCGATGGCGTCGGCGCTGTGCCTGGACAACCAGCACACCTCACCGCAACTGCTCGAGATCACCGCCACCGTCGCCCTGGACCGCGTCGAGGCGACACCGACGATCGTGTCCTGCGCGCTGCGGGTCCGATTCCACACCCCCGGGCTCGCACCCACCGATTTCAAGGCCATCCTCGCCGAGGCCGCCGCCTTGTGCCCCGTGTCGGAGCTGTTCGCCGGGCCGAGATCCCCGTCGACGCCGAACTCGACACCCGGCAAGAGGCCGCACTCGACAAACGCATGGAAGGAGATGCTCATGTCCGACCCGTTGACCGCATTGACCGAGGCCGGGGTGTCGATCTGGCTCGATGATCTCAGCCGCGGGCGGCTGATCGAGGGCAGCTTGGCCCGCCTGGTCGCCGACCGGCACGTGACCGGGGTGACCACCAACCCGGCCATCTTCGCCAAGGCCATCACCGGCAGCGACGCCTATACCGGCCAGATCGGTCGTCTCACACTGCGCCGGGTCGATGTCGACACGGCATTACGGGAGTTGACCGCCTACGACGTGCGGTGGGCGTGCGATGTGCTGCGCCCGATCTATGACGCCACCGATGGGGTGGACGGGCGGGTGTCGATCGAGGTCGACCCCCGGTGGGCACACGACACCGACCGCACCGTCGCCGAAGCCAAGGCGCTGTGGTGGCTGGTGGATCGGCCCAATCTGCTGGTCAAGATCCCCGCCGCCAAACAAGGATTACTGGCGATCACCGCGTGTCTGGCCGACGGTATCGACATCAACGTCACCCTCATGTTCTCCCTGCACCGCTACCGGAAGGTGATCGACGCATTCCTCGACGGGCTCGAACAAGCTCGCGCGAACGGCCACGACATCTCCCGAATCCATTCGGTGGCATCGTTTTTCGTCTCCCGCGTGGACACCGAGGTCGACCACAGGCTCGACAAAATCGGCACCGATGCGGCCGCGGTCCTGCGCGGTGCCGCGGCGATCGCCAACGCACGGCTGGCGTATCAGCTCTACGAGCAGTACGTCGAGGGCGAGCGCTGGCGGGCACTGGCACATGCGGGGGCCCACCCGCAACGACCGTTGTGGGCCTCGACCGGGGTGAAGGACCCCCGTTACGACGACACCCGCTACGTCACCGACCTCGTCGCACCCGGGGTGGTGAACACTATGCCCGAGGCCACCCTGCGCGCGGTCGCCGACCACGCCCACATCCCGCGCGACAGCATCCACGGCACCTACCCGCAGGCGCGCCGGACCCTCGAGGAGCTGGCCGTGCTCGGCATCGACTACGGCGATGTCGTGGCCACCCTCGAAATCGACGGGGTCGCGAAATTCGACGACGCCTGGGACCACCTCTCCGGTGAACTGTCGGCCGCCCTCGCCGGGTCCAGGCGGTGACCACCATGGCTGCGGTCGAAACAATCGTGATCGCCGGGGCCGGTCTGGCCGGCGCGAAAACCGCACAAGCGTTGCGCGAGGGCGGGTTCGAGGGGGCCGTCATCCTGGCCGGCAACGAAACCCACCGCCCCTACGAGCGGCCGCCGCTGTCGAAGGACTACCTACAGGGCAAGGCTGGACGCGACAGCATCGACGTGCACGAACCCGACTACTACACCCGCCACGACATCGACCTGCGAACCGGCAACGCTGTCACCGACATCGACCCACACGCCCGCCAGGTCGTGTTCGATGACGGGCACCGGCTGGGCTATGACCGGCTGGTGCTGTGCACCGGCGCCACCCCGCGGCAGCTGCCGCTACCCGGCGCCGACGCCGACGGCGTGCTGTATCTGCGCAGCGTCGACGACAGCGACCAGCTGCGCGCCACCCTGGCCACCGCATCGGCGATCGCCATCGTCGGCGGCGGCTGGATCGGGCTCGAGGTCGCCGCCGCCGCGGTCGCGGCCAGAGTTGCGGTCACCGTCGTCGCCCGCGCACCCGTGCCCCTGACAGGCGTGCTGGGACCGCAGATGGGGCAGGTGTTCGCTGAGCTGCACCGCAGCCACGGCGTCGGCCTGTGTACCCACCGGTCCCCGACCGAAATCCTTACCCACAACGGCACCGCGGTCGGGCTACGGCTCGACGACGGCACCCAGATCGATGTCGACGCCGTCCTCATCGCTGTCGGCGCTGTCCCCGACACCGCGCTCGCCGCCCGTGCCGGTCTCGCCCTCGACGACGGTGTCCTGGTCGACGCCTCGCTGTGCAGCAGCGACCCCGCCATTTACGCCGCCGGTGACATCGCCCGTGCCGAACACCCGCTGCTGGGGGGCCGGGTGCGGGTGGAGCACTGGGCCAACGCCCTGCACCAGCCCGCCACCGTAGCCGACGCCATCCTGCGTCGGCCCGCTTCCTATCAGCGGCTGCCGTACTTCTACACCGACCAGTACGAGCTGAGTATGGAATACACCGGGTACGTCCCACCCGGTAGCAGCGATCGGGTCGTCGTGCGCGGCGAGGTCGATCGGCTCGAGTTCATCGCGTTCTGGGTGCGCGAGCGGCGCGTGCTGGCCGGGATGAACGTCAACACCTGGGAGGTCACCGAGCCGATCAACCAGCTCATCCGCGACCGCACCCCGCTCGCCTTCGACCGACTCGCCGACCCGAGCGTGCCGCTGGCCGACCTCACGGCACCCCGGTGAAACCCAACCAGCCGCGACACCCCCCACCCCTCACCGAAACGGAGCACTGAAACGCATGCCCGAACACCTGAGTGTCGAATTCGTCATCGATCACGAATATCGCGTCCGCATCGGCAACGGCGGCGACACCATGGAATCGGAGTTCGTCGTCGATCCCGACGTGCTGACCGAACTGGGCCTCGATCCAAGCGACGAGCGGCGCATCGTCGAACACACCGCACGGTTCCTGGCCGATCATCAACCGGTTATCGATTTCCCCGCCTTGGTCTACCTCGACGAAGTCGCCGCCGCCTACCGCGACTACCCCGATGAGTTGCGGCGCAGACTCGGCTGAGTCGATCCGCTGCAATGCTGGACCGCACGTCCACATCCGCACCGACCGCGAGACGTCGTCATCACCAGCCTGGGCCTGGACGAGTCGCGATCGGCTTCGCCGCGGCCTGAGCAAACTGGATCGTGTAGCCCTTCAGCAGGCTGCTGCACGCGTGAAACCTTCCGGTCCGCTACCAGTGGCGGGCCCTGCATCGTCCACCACGACCGGGGCCTGCGAGCCGGCGCGGCGGGGCGACGGTGGCTGCGGATGGCGCTCGCGCCGTTCCGCTCGGGCGGGTGGCCATACAGCGAAATCAGTGGGCCACGTTGTCGGCGCACCGGCCTGATGGCCGGTCGCACCTGATCAGGAGGCGCATCACATGTCCGAATCGCTGCATCCGTCCGCTACCACACCGATCCTCGCGCACCGCCAGGTTCTCCCGACGAGGGTGCGCGAGGCCTTCGGAAACGTCGACCGCGCGGTGTGCGACGACGGCGCACCGGCCCTCCACACGATCGACCGGGCCGATGTGCACATCGATTCCGGCGACGGGCCGCAGTGATGAGCGCCAACAGCTTCGGGGCCCGCGACGTGCGGACGGTCGATGACCGGGAGTTCACCATCTACCGGCTCGACCACATCCCGACCGCGCACGGGCTGCCCTACAGCCTCAAAGTGCTGCTGGAAAACCTGGCCCGCCGCGAGGACAGGCACCTGGTCACCGCCGAGCAAGTACGTGCCCTCGCCGCGTGGGACCCGGCCGCGGTCAGCGCCACCGAAATCGCGTTCACACCGGCGCGGGTATTGATGCAGGACTTCACCGGGGTGCCGTGCGTGGTGGACCTGGTCGCCATGCGAGACGCGATGACCGCGCTCGGCGGCGACCCGGGCCGGATCAACCCACTGATCCCGACCGAACTGGTCATCGACCATTCGGTGATCGCCGACGTCTTCGCCCGCCCGGACGCCTTCGCGGTCAACGCCGAGTTGGAGTTCACCCGCAACGTCGAGCGCTATCAGCTGCTGCGGTGGGCGCAGCAGGCTTTCGACGGCTTCTCTGTCGTGCCTCCCGACACCGGGATCTGCCACCAAGTCAACCTCGAATACCTCGCGCGGGTGGTGTTCACCCACGACGACCCGAATGGTGGGCCGCCGCTGGCCTATCCGGACACCCTGGTGGGCACCGACTCGCACACCCCGATGGTCAACGGCCTCGGTGTGCTCGGCTGGGGAGTCGGCGGCATCGAAGCCGAGGCCGCGATGCTCGGCCAGCCGATGAGCATGCTGATCCCACAGGTTCTCGGAATCAAACTGACCGGCGAGTTACCGGAGGCCACCACCGCCACCGATCTGGTGCTCACCGTCGCCGAACTGCTGCGCCGCACCGGCGTGGTCGGCAAGTTCGTCGAGTTCTACGGCCCCGGGGTGGCGAACGTGCCGCTGGCCAACCGCGCCACCATCGGCAACATGAGCCCAGAATACGGCTCGACCTGCGCGATCTTCCCGATCGACGACGTGACAGTGGACTATCTGCGGCTCACCGGGCGCCCCGAACACCAGATCCGCCTCGTCGAGGCCTACGCCAAGGCGCAGGGGCTCTGGCACGACAACGGCCACGAACTCGACTACAGCCAGCGGATCGAACTGGACCTGGCGACCGTGGAGCCGTCCATCGCCGGACCGAAACGCCCGCAGGACCGCATCCCACTGGCCGATGCCCCACACGCGGTCGCATCCTTGCTGACCGGCCAGCCTGCCGCGACGGCACCAGTAGGGCTGGACCAGGCCTCGGGCGAGTCGTTCCCGGCCAGCGACCCCATCGCCGTCGACCGCGACCGCGCCGTCGACAAGCCGAGTGACCCGTGTCGGTGCGGGCAGGCGCACCGGTGGCCGTCGGCGCCGCAGGCGCTGACCCTCGCCGACGGAACCGCCACGACGGTCGACCACGGGCACGTGGTGATCGCGGCGATCACCTCGTGCACCAACACCTCCAACCCGTCGGTGATGATCGGGGCTGCGCTGCTGGCGAAGAAGGCGGTCGAAAAGGGACTGACCCGCAAGCCGTGGGTCAAGACCTCTCTCGCGCCGGGTTCGCGGGTGGTCACCGACTACTATGCGCGCGCAGGGCTCACACCCTACCTGGACGAGCTGGGGTTCTCCCTGGTCGGCTACGGGTGCACCACCTGCATCGGCAATTCCGGCCCGCTGATCCCCGAAGTCAGCGCCGCTATCGCCGCGGGCGATCTCACGGCGTGCTCGGTGTTGTCGGGCAACCGCAACTTCGAGGGTCGCATCCACCCGGAAACGAAGATGAACTTCCTGGCCTCCCCGCCGCTGGTCATCGCCTACGCGCTGGCCGGCACGATGCGCATCAACCTGCTGGGTGACCCGCTGGCCACAACCCCTGACGGCACCGAGGTGTATCTGCGCGACATCTGGCCCAGCACAGCCGAAATCGAGGAAGTCATCGCCGCCAATTTGCGCTCGGAGATGTTCATCGACGGCTACGCCGACGTATTCACCGGCGACGACCGCTGGCGCGGCCTCGATGTCGCGGCCGGACAGATCTACACCTGGAATACCGAGTCGACCTACGTGCGGCACCCACCCTACTTCGAGCACATGACCCGCGAACCGTACCCGGTCGCCGACATCAGCGGCGCCCGGGTACTCGCGGTGCTCGGCGACTCGGTGACCACCGACCACATCTCCCCGGCCGGGGCGATCAAACGCGACGGCCCCGCCGGAACCTACCTCCAGCAGTGCGGCGTCGTACCGAAAGACTTCAACTCCTACGGCTCGCGACGCGGCAACCACGAGGTGATGATCCGCGGCACCTTCGCCAACATCCGGTTACGCAACCACCTCGCCCCGGGCACCGAGGGCGGGGTGACCCGACACCTACCGGGCGGGCAGCAGATGAGCATCTTCGACGCCGCCACCGTCTACACCGCCGAACAGGTGCCGCTACTGATCCTCGCCGGGGCCGAATACGGCTCCGGGTCCTCGCGAGACTGGGCAGCCAAGGGCACACTGCTGCTCGGCGTGCGGGCGGTGCTGGCGCGCTCGTTCGAGCGGATCCATCGATCGAACCTGATCGGTATGGGAGTGCTGCCGCTGCAATTCACCGACGGCGAAACGGTGCAATCACTCGGCTTGACCGGTGAGGAAACCTACTCGATCACCGGGCTGGTGCACGCGAACACCGCCGAGGACTTTCCGCGGCAGGTGATCGTTCGCGCCGTCGACGACACCAGGCACACAATAGAATTCGCCGCGACCGTGCGGATCGACACCCCCGCCGAGGCTGCCTACTACCGGCACGGCGGGATCTTGCACTACGTGCTACGCCAACTGCTCACAGACTGAAACGACCCGATCGTCGTCGAGGTACGACAGTATGGCCCCCACGCGCAACCGCCACACCACACGGCCATCAATCACCTGCGTCGGATCGCCGCCGACATTGCTGAGCGGGACCCGCGACGTGAACCAGCCAAGCCGCGGTCCTCGCCGCTTGCTCACCGAAACCCCGGAGCAGCCCCACTGGACGGCGAGGTCGGGATTCCCTTCGGCTGGTGTGCAGCGATAAGCCCTTGACGGCGGAGTGCCAGCACGCGCCGCACCTTCTCACCACAGTCACCCCGCAGGCTGCCCACGTCGGTGTCAGCGATGTCTGGGGCGTCGACCGTCGTATCAACGGCATCCGAGGGCGTTCCGTTGCTCCGACCAGGCACGTCGCGGTTTCCGGGAGGCTGTGCGAGGCAGTCGTCCGCGCGTCGGGCGGGAACCGTCGAAGGCAGGCAGATGCCGTCGGCAGCTCAGGCACCACTGCGTGGTGGGGATGGTTTGCAGTAGGTGGATCGGGATCTCGGTGTGACAGCCGCGGCAGCGGCCGTAACGGCCTGTGGTGATGAGCGTGCGGGCTTCATCGATGTCGGCCAGGGCTTGTCGCGCGGCGGCGGCCAGTTTGATGGTGACCTCATGCCTGGCCTTATCAGCCGCGTCGGTGGATACGGGCGCGCGGTCGATTTCGCCTTCGAGTTCAGCCAGCTGCTGCAGGCGGAAGCTGCGTTGCTGATTCAGTGTCGCTCGCAGCGCAGGTAAATGGTCGCTGAGGCGTGCGGGTGCGACGGTGGGTGCGAGGGTCATCTGGTCTCCAGGATCGGTAATTCGGAATGCGGTTCCAGGCGCGGTCACGTGAGAAGGGAGGGATGGACCGCCTGCCGGCGGCCCCCTGCATGTGTTGGATTCAACGGTCAGCGCACAGGTCCGCCCGCCGCGGCCGGTGTGGTCGCGATGGTTGCGGTGCGGATGCCGGGCACTGTGCGCGTCAGCGCCATGGCGATGCGCCGTTCGGATTCGTCGGCGAACCGGCCGGAGATGGTGACATCGCCCTCGTCGACGGTGACACGCCAGCGCCGTGCGCCGGTGTATTGATCGAGGCGATTCTGTGCACCAGCCGTGAGTGCGTCGTCGGAGGTGAGCATGATGCGCAACGCGTCGCCGCGGCTGAACATGCCGACCACGCGGTCGCCGGCATCGACGACGGGCAGACTGCGCAGTCCGTGCGTTGCCAGCTTGCTCGAGACCTCGGCCAGTGCCGCGCTGCCGGGCACCGACACCGCCGGTGTGGTCATCACCGCGCTGACCGTGTCGTCGAGTCCGCCTGCCCGCAAGAGGTCACCGCTGTTGAGTACCCCGATGAGGCGATCGTTCTGGTCCAGAACGGGCAACGCCGCGTAGCCCAGTTCGGCGAGCATCAGCGCCGCCTCGCGTGCTGTGTTGTCGGGCCGCACGGCGATGACCGGTCTATGCATCACCTCGCTTACCTGCATGTCCATCATTCCGTTCAACTCCGTTCAACTCCGTTCAACTCCGTTCAACTCCGTTCAACTGGCTACCGGCTCGGCACGAGGGGGCAGATCCGTGGCTGGGCTGTCCTCGTTTTCGCCGGTGGCTTGGTGGGTCGGTCCGTAGGGGACCGCGTCTAGCAGCGTCACCGCCACGATCGCGCCGCTGGGTGTGTGGTAGATACGGCGTTCGCCCGGTCGCGCGCCGGTGAGGGCGCTGCCCAGTGGCGATTGTGGAGTAGACCTCCATCTCGCTGTCTTCGGCTTCGCGTACTGCGAGCAGGAACGTCTCGACCTGGTTGGTGTCGTCGTAGCGGACGGTCAAGACCATGCCGGGCTCGGCGATACCGTCGTCGGGTGGGTCGTGATCGGTGAGGGCGTTGCTGAGCAGGTGCTCGATCCTGCCGATGCGTGCCTGGCGCGCCGAATGCAGAGGCTGGCTGAGTGCGTAGTCGTCACTGTCCCCATCGGGCATTTCGATGTGGCGTTGGGCGAGCAGTTCCTGCAATTCGGTTTGAAGCTGATCATGGGCTCGTGATGTCATCCAGATAGCTGCGGTGCTGGTCATGTGGGTTTGTGTCCTTTCTGGTTGGGGTCGGGAAGTGCCGTCAGAGGCGGGCCAACGCGGCGTGCCGCCCCTGACGACGCGCAGGCCCTGATGTCGGGCCCGGTCTCAGTCGCTCGGACCCACGAACTAGCGCGGGTGCGTGTGTCGGATCAGCGCAGCGGATCGGATTCGCGCGGCGCATCAGGTCCATAAGGTGCATTGGCTGGCCACGGTCGGTTGTCGATCCGATCGATGCCCACCATTTCGCTGCTCCTACCTGCGATCTCTTCTCACCTCTATGATGGCGTGGCTGTCGAGGCGATCGGTTGCGCTGATCGGACAATCGAGGCGTCGAGATTGTGACGATGGCACAGCGCAGGTGTGTCAGGCGTTGTCGGTGACGGCGAGTTCGATCATCATGGCCAGGCGTTTGCGGGGGTCGTCCAAGTCGAGGCTGGTCACCTCGGCCATCTTGCGCAGCCGGTTACGAATGGTGTTCTCGTGCACGCCCAGGAGGGCACCCGCTTCGGCGGGGTCGCCTTGGGACTGCAACCAGACGCGCAGCGTTGCCACGTACTGGGTGGAGTTCGCGCGGTCGTGACGCCGCAACTCCGACACCGGCCCCCGTGCCGGGGTGCGCCCGGAAAGCCCTGCGGTACGAAGGCGTTGCAGCAAAATTTCGTCCCACGACTCGTCATAGGCGGGGGGCGCGGCATCCGCTGAGCGGGCCTCCTGCAAGGCCAGGCATTCCTCGGCCTCTTGGCGCGCCAACGCCAATTCCGTGGCACGGGCTACGGCGCTGATACCGGCCGACACCGTCATCTGCTCGGGCAGTGCCGCTTGTAGCTGGCTTGTCCAGCGGCGTGCCATGTCCGCCTGGTCGGCGGGCAGCACGGTGTAGATGGTGTCGCCGACCAGGGCGCTGCGGCTCGGACGGGACCAGCCGAATCCCGTTGTGGCGCGCTCGAAGACCAGCAGCAGCGCGGCGTGCTGCTCGTCGGCGATCCGAGCGCGCAGCGCGATCACCCGCAAACTCTCCGGCGCCAACCCCAGCCTGCTGGCCACCGTCGCCGCGTCCGCGGCGCCCTCCAGCAATCCGATCACCAGTTCGGATTCCACCTGACGCTCCAAGTCCGCGCTGGCCCGCGACCGCAACAGGTGCAGCGCCACCGTGCGCGCACCCTCGGCCAAGGCCCTGCGCCGAGCGCCCTGTAACGGTGCCGGGCACGACACCCACACCGAGCCCAGCACTTGCCGGCCCACACGCACGGCCACGACCATTCGCCCCCTCATACCACGCTCTGCCTGCGCGGGAACGAACAACGGTTCCGCCGAAGCGGCCAAATGCGCGAAGACACCGTGCGCATCGAACACCGCCCGCAACCACGGCGGCATCTCCCGGCCCAGGATCGTCTCCACCCGTGCGGGGTCGAGGTGGGACTGCGGCCTGGAATACGCCAGCACCCGAGACCGGCGGTCCTCGATCGTCACCGCACCGCCCACCACATCGGCCAGACTGTCGGCCAAGGCGAACAAATCGGTCGGGCCGCGACCGGCCTCCGTCTCGCGCCCTTCCAGCACCAACCCGTACACCACAGCCGCCACCTCGCTCCAAGCCACCGCGGGGTCGACCACCAGTACCGCCACACCCTCGATCTGCGGCTCGCCCTCGAGCTCGCTCCCACGGATGAGCGCGACAACAGCCCGCGCTGACACCGCCCAGTCCACCACCTCAGATATCGAGCGTGCCCCGATCCCCAGCAGCACATCACCCACTTCCATGGGGTCCTCATCGGCGCCGTGGATCACCACGCTGCGCAAGGGGGTCGATCGCGGAATCGAACCCAACCGCAAACGGACCCCATAGCCACCCAGTACGTTCGCCAACCGGTCCAATGTCACCATGAGCCGCTCCGATGCCGAACCGACGGTGCGGCGCGATCAGGCGCCCGACGCGGCCAGTAGAAGGTGTGGGCGCGGAAGCCGGTCCGGCTTTCGCGACATCGGTGCATCAGGATGGACGTTATCGATACCCCGCACCGCATCAACCGGATGAGGTTTCCGGTGCCCCGCCGCGTTCGAACATGGCCTCGAGACTTCCCTGTAGACGCGGGGCGATGTGTATGGCGAGGCTCCTCCGCGTCCGCGTCCGCGTCCGCGACCGGCCTGTGGCGCGTGGCGAGCCATCACTTGCCAGGTGACCTGTTCGGTTGTGCGACGAGGTCGGCGAGGACGGCTGCTTCGCTGATGTCGGTGTTCTTGGTGCCGGTGAGCAGGGTGAGTTTGTGTTGATCGGCTAATTCGCGCAGGTGTGTGAGGGCAGCGGCGCGGTCGGGTTCGGTGAGCTCGTCGCGGTAGCGGCGGGCGAATTCGTCGAAGAGTTCCGGATCGTGGCCGTACCATGTGCGCAGTTCGGTGGATGGGGCGATCTGTTTGCACCATTCATCGAGGTGGGCTCTGGCTTTGCTGACGCCGCGGGGCCACAGCCGGTCCACCAGTACGCGGGTGCCGTCGTGCGGGGTGGGGTCGTCGTAGATTCTGCGGATGTGCACAGTGCGTCGAGTCGTCATCATCGACCTCCGGGTTTATCGCTGCTCGAGTTGCCGGGATTGTGTGCGGTGAGCACGTCGGCGAAGAGGTTGTGGATGCTGGCGACTACGTCGGCTTCGCGAGTGCGGCCGACGGTCGTCCATATCTTCTCCGCGGGAGGCTTCGATGGCGCGAGCGATAATCGTCGGGTTGGCTGTCACCCCCGCCGATCCCGTCAGCCACCATTGCCTCGAGAACTCGACGATGTAGGAGCCCGTGGGGCCGCCCCTGCGCGGATGCGGCCTGGTCACCCCCAGGCCATCAGCCTCGACGAACGTCATCAAGCCTCCAGCAATTGTTCATCTCATCGCGATGTACGCCTGCGGAGTCTCAGCGAGGACAGCTTCCGCGGTCGGTGCGCGCGCCCATCGCCGACAACCGGCCATTCAGCCGGCACCTGCCACATACCGAACGGTACGCGCCCGACCGGACTTTGGCGATTTGTGTTGGACGAGCACACATCATGATGCAGGCGGTCTCCGCAGATACAGGACACGCTTATGTGTGGACGGCGCCGACACGCAGCGTGATGACCTTGACCGTCGATGTGATCAGGGCAGGCGCACACTAGGGATATGCGCCCGATCGCGCCCCAGGCGCCGGCTGGTCGATTGATCGACGCCGGCGACAGGAGCCGCAGCGCCGACCGCGCTACCCATGGGCGAGCTGACAGTGTGCCTCGGTGCCGCCCGAAGAGCCCTGCGCAGGGTGCCGGTCGCCGCAGGGTGGATAGCGAGCCGTCATGACTCCCGTCGAACGCACCTGGTCGCGGGTCGGCCTCAGCACGTTGGGGATGCCCCAGCCGATATCGGCCTGTCTGTTCGACCTCGACGGTGTTCTCACCGATACCGCGAAAGTGCATGCGGCGGCATGGAAGGAGATGTTCGACTCCTACCTGCGGACCCGCGCGCAACGCGGCGACGAACCGTTCGTCGCGTTCGACCCAGTCGCGGAGTACGACACTTACGTCGACGGGAGGCCACGGATCGATGGCGCCCGGGCGTTCCTGACCTCACGCGGGATCGACTTGCCTCTAGGCGGCCCCGGCGCCCCTCCCGACGTCGAGACGGTGACCGCGCTGGCCAACCGGAAGAACACTCTTGTGCTGCGCCGCATCCAACGCGACGGTGTCCGCGTCTATCCAGGCTCGGCCCGGTACGTGCGCGCCGTCGGTGAGGCCGGGTTGCGGCGGGCGGTGGTGTCGTCGAGCACCAACTGCCGCGACGTCCTCATCGCCGCCGGTATCGAGAACCTGTTCGAGCAACGGATCGACGGCGTGACGGCGGAGCACGAAAATCTGGCCGGCAAACCGGCACCGGACATGTTTCTCGCCGCCGCGAGATCCCTCGATGTCGAACCGGAGAACGCCGCTGTGTTCGAAGACGCGCTCGCCGGGGTTGCCGCCGGACGAGCAGGTGGATTCGGCTTCGTCATCGGCGTCGACCGGATCGGGCAGGCCGAAGAACTCACCGCGCACGGCGCCGATCAGGTGGTGACAGACCTGTCTGATTTGCTGAGCCTGCCGTGATCAACCATCCCGCCTTCACGATCGAACCGTGGTGCCTACGGGCGACCGATCTGGACCTCGAGGTGCTCGCACAGACCGAGTCGGTTTTCGCGCTCGGTAACGGCCACATCGGCTGGCGAGCGAACCTCGAGGAGGGCGAACCCCATGGGCTGCCTGGCTCTTACCTCAACGGGGTTCACGAGTTGCGCACGCTGCCCTACGCGGAGCCCGGCTACGGCTACCCCGAATCCGGGCAGACGATGATCAATGTGACCAACGGCAAAGTGATTCGGCTGTTGGTCAACGACGAGCCGTTCGATGTGACCTACGGCATGTTGCGTGCCCACGAGTGGTGTCTCGACTTCCGCGACGGGGTGCTTCGGCGTGAGACCGAGTGGGTATCGCCGGCCGGCTGCGCCGTGCGGGTCTCCTCGACCCGGCTGGTTTCGCTGGTACACCGCTCGATCGCTGCGATCCGATACCAGGTCGAGGCCCTCGACGCCACGGTGCGGGTGGTGGTGCAATCCGAACTCGTCGCCAACGAACGATTGCCGGCGACAACCGGTGACCCGCGTGTCGCGTCTGCTCAGGCGCCTATGATCGCCGAGGAACACGCGGCCAGGGGCACTCGCGCCGGGCTGGTGCATTCCACCGGGCGCAGCGGGTTGTGTATTGCCGCGGTGATGGACCATGTGGTCGACGGCCCCGCCGGGGTGGAAGTGGCGTCGGAGAGCTTCCCGCATCTGGGCCGGATGACCGTGACAGCGCAGCTGTCACCAGGGCAACGGCTGCGGTTGGACAAGCTGGTTGCCTACAGCTGGTCTGGATCCCGCTCGCTGCCCGCGGTGCGGGATCAGGCCGACGCGGCGCTCGCAGGCGCCGGCCACACCGGATGGGATGATCTGGCAGCCCAGCAGCGCGCCTACCTAGACAAGTTCTGGGACCGCGCCGACATACAGATCGACGGCGATCCCGAAATCCAGCAGGCGGTGCGCTTTTCGTTGTTCCATGTGTTGCAGGCCGGCGCACGAGCCGAGGGCAGAGCGATCGCGGCGAAAGGGCTGACCGGGCCCGGCTACAACGGGCATTGCTTCTGGGACACCGAGGCCTACGTGTTACCGGTACTGACCCAGGTCGCCCCCGCCGCCGCCGCTCACGCGCTGCGCTGGCGGCATTCCACCCTCCCGATGGCCACCGCACGCGCGAATCAACTGGGGTTGGCTGGTTCGGCATTCCCGTGGCGGACGATCCACGGCGAAGAATGCTCCAGCTACTGGCCCGCCGGCACGGACGCGTTCCATATCAACGCCGACATCGCCGACGCTGTCCTGCGCTACATCGACACGACCGGCGACCACGTATTCGAACGCGAGATCGGCCTGGAACTCCTCGCCGAAACGGCACGGCTGTGGGCTTCGCTGGGCCACCATGACGCCGAGGGCCGCTTCCGGATCGACGGGGTCACCGGACCCGACGAATACAGCGCGGTCGCCGACAACAACGTCTACACCAACCTGATGGCGCAGCAGAACCTGCGCGCCGCCGCCGACTCCGCGACCCGCCATCCCGACCTCGCCCGAAACCTCGGGATCGGCGAGGAAGAGACCGCCGACTGGCGAGACGCCGCCGCGACCATGTATATCCCCTACGACGCGGCGCGCGGCGTCCACCCGCAAGCAGAGGGCTTCACAGACCACCAACTGTGGGACTTCGCCACCACGACGGCGGACAGATATCCGCTGCTGCTGCACTACCCGTACTTCGACCTGTACCGCAAACAGGTCGTCAAACAAGCCGATCTCGTCCTGGCCATGCACCGGCGGCCCGAAGCGTTCACTCCCGAGCAGAAGGCCCGCAACTTCGCCTACTACGAACGGCTCACCGTCCGTGACTCCTCCCTGTCGGCCTGCACACAGGCAGTCATCGCCGCCGAAGTGGGCCACATGGCTCTGGCCTACGACTACCTCGCCGAGGCTGCGCTCATGGACCTCGACGACCTCGAGCACAACACCCGCGACGGCCTGCACATCGCCGCCCTCGCCGGAAGCTGGATCGCCTTGGTGGCCGGACTGGGTGGCATGCGCGACCACCACGGCGCCCTGAGTTTCGCTCCACGCCTGCCCGAGGCGTTGACCCGGCTCGCATTCACCATCACCCTGCGGGGACGATGCCTGGCGGTGGAGATCACCTCGACCGAGGCGACCTACACCCTGCGCACCGGCGAACCGGTCGACATCACACATCATGGGCAGCCGATCACCGTGTCTGTCGACGGCCCGCTCACGCTACCGATCGAGCTACCGTCACAGGTCGTGCCACAGCCGACACAGGTCCCCGGCCGGGCCCCGACCCCGCGGCACCACCGCACCGGCCCTCACCCATACTGAGCCACGGCGGGACAGGGCAGCGACAACACCGAATCCCGACGACCGGCATCGGATGCCCGCCCGGGTCGGAGGACCGATGACGCAGGCAAGAGGTGAGTCGATACCGCCGTTCGCGCGCCGGGTCTTGGATGTGATCGACCGGATTCCGGTCGGCCGGGTGATGTCCTATGGCGCGATCGGCGACCAGGTCGGCGGCGGTGCCCGGCAAGTAGGACGTGTCATGACCGCCTGGCCCGAACAGACCCAGTGGCATCGGGTCGTGCACGCCGATGGCACGCCCGCGACCTGTCACGCAGGTCGTGCTCTGGACCTGCTGCGCGCCGAGGGAACCCCGATGCGCGGCAACCGTGTGGACATGACATGCGCACAGTGGAGTGCCCCGCCCGATCACACCGGCATCGGCGGATAGGTGACTCGTGTCCCGCGGACTGTCGCGAAGCCCGTCATCGCGGCCGGTGTGAGCGTCGCGGCGCCCATGATGTGCTGGACATCGATGCCGCGCACGAGCAAGGCGTCGGCAACGAGGCGGCGATGGCACCGCCAGAAAACGGCCTCAGCGCACATGAGGGCGGTGACATGTTCCGTGGCCAGCGCGATGAGTTCCTCGATCGCCTCCTCGAACGAGGGCGTCTGCATATAGTCGGCGTACCCGCGGAAGGATGTGTTGTGCCATCCGGTGTTGATCGAACCCTCCGCCGGCTTTCGTAGTCCGCCCAGCCCCGGCAGCGGCCGGTAGTCGATACCGGCCGCGGTCAGCGATCCCGCGAGCCGGTCGATGTGAAACTGCGGATTGTGCCCGGACTTGGGCACGGTCCGGATGTCTGCCACCAGACCGATGCCGAAATGCCTCAGCATCCCGACGAACTCCGTGACGGTGTGAGTGGAATGGCCGATGGTGTACACGGTCGACATGGCGCTCCCACTCATATTGCCGTTACGGGCACTCCGGCGCGAAAACGGAAGCGCAGGCGCCGCGTTCGCCGAATGCCGGGACCGCCGCCAGCACGGCCACCTCGGACGGTGCGCGAGCTATCCAGCGGTGGCGCAGGGCTTCTAGGGTCACCGCGCAGAGCCCGATCTAGCCATCTGGCTCGTGCCGAGCGGGCGATTCCGCGTGACGCCACAGTAACCATCACTTTGAAATGGCGGTGCGAGCACGTTGCGTGCGCTCCGCACGATGGTGTCACCCAGCAACCCCTACAGGAACAACACCTGTCGCATCAGCAGACGCCGGGCCTTCGGTCAGGCGCTGACGCCCGCGAGGGCGAAGAATTCTTGGCGGGAACGCGGATCTTCGCGTAGGACGCCCAGCAGCGCGGAGGTGACGGTGGCCGACCCGACCGACTGCACTCCACGCAAGGTCATGCAGCTGTGCTCGGCCTGGATGACCACACCGACCCCACGAGGCCGCAAGTGCTCGGCGAGCCAATCGGCGATTTGCTTGGTGAGCCGCTCCTGCACCTGGGGTCGGCAGGCGAAGTGCTCTGCCACACGGGCGAGCTTGGACAGACCGATGATGCGCTCGCCGGGCAGATACCCGATGTGCACGGTGCCGACGAACGGCAGCAGATGATGCTCGCACACCGACCGCAGCGGGACGTCGCGCACCAGGATGAGCTCATCGTAATCCTCGTCGTTGGGAAAGGTGGTCAGGTCGAACGCGCGGGGGGTGAACAACTCGGCGTAGCCGTGCGCCATGCGCCGAGGCGTGTCACGCAGGCTTTCCGAGTCCCGTGCGATCCCGAGAGCTCGCAGGAAGGCGGCCGCGGCGGTTTCGGCCGCGGCTAGGTCCCTGCCCGGTGCCTGATGTAAAACGTGGAGTGCTGCGTGCGAACGCATGGCCGGCTCCTTCCACGGAAGACCTTGATGATGTCCACCCGTGCGAAGCCTGGACGGCCCCGCCGGGGTGGACGAATGAACGAGACCGACTACACGCCCGAACACGAAAGAGCAGTAGCGGGATACAGCTAGGCGGCACTGAGTTTGTGGGCAGGCGCGGTGCGGCGATGCCAGGCCGGATCGTAGACGAAAGCCAACCGGCCCAAGGTGAGCGCAGCGAGCGCAAGCCCGAAGTCACGCAATGCGACGTCATAGAAGCCCGGATAGCTCAGCAGGTTGATCACGATGCCGACGAGCCACGCGGCGACGATGTAGGCCGCATATCGCGGTTTGACCGCGACGGCGACGCCCGCGGCGATCTCGATCACCCCGACCACCCACATCGCCTGCTGCGCACTGACGGGGACGACCTCGAGCACCCACGGCGCCAAATAGTTCTCCCAGGTAGTGAGCACATTGGTGAACTTGTCGATACCGAAGACGATCGGCAGCACGGTGAAGCCGATCCGCAGCAACACAAACGCCCCATATGCGGGGTCGCTACGAGTTCGTTGCACGACCTCCCCGAGGCTGTGGGCGGGAGCCGATGGGTGCGACGTGGGGCCATTCATCACGTAATCTTTCTGTAAAAATAATAACTCCTGTTTTTAGAGTCTCCTGCCAGCGCTTATTTGTCAATGTTCTTTGGTGTTAGAGTTGGAGGATGCCTACTCCTCGATCCGCCGCTCCGGTGGTTCTGGCGGCGCTGAGCAACCTGGATGACCCGTTGCGGCGCAAGCTCTACGAGTACGTGATCGAGAGCGATGCGCCGGTCTCGAGGGAGCAGGCCGCCGCCGCCGCCGGGATAAGCCGGACGCTCGCGGCCTATCACCTCGACAAACTGGCCGATGCGGAGTTGTTGACGGTCAGCTACCAGCGGCCGCCTGGCCGCGGCGGGCCTGGTGCGGGACGCCCGGCGAAGTTCTATACCCGGGCCACGAAGGAAATGACGCTTAGCGTGCCGCCGCGGGACTACGAGCTGCTGACCCGGATATTGGTTTCCTCGGTCGAACAGGACACCAGCGCAGCGGTGCGGGCGGCGGTGAACGAAGCCGCACTCGATGCAGGCAAGCGGGCGGTCACCGACACCGGCGGAGACCTGCTGGCGGCGCTGCGCAGTTGCGGCTACTTGCCGCAGGTCGACCACGGCCGCATCAACTTACGCAACTGTCCTTTCCACCTGGTTGCCCAGGACCACAGGGACCTGGTGTGCGGGCTGAACCTATGTTTGGTCGAGGGCACGATCGCCGGAAGTACCCAGCGCAACGCGCACGCAGAATTGGACCCGCGTCCGGACCGGTGCTGCGTGGTAGTCCACCACACGGCGCCAGCCGACGCGCTTGCGCCGCCGCCTTGACAGTTCTGTCAAACCACGAAGATGCGAGCAAGCCTTGGACGGTGATCGGCAATCAGCCTTCGCGCTGTCGCGCAACACCGACGCGGAAACACTCGTCGCTCACCATGCCGCGAACCTGGGATGCGAAGTTCGTCGGGAACTGTCTGCTCAAGCGATTCGAGAGTTCGCAGCAACCGCCCGATGGCATGAGGTCCTCCCGGGAATCTGCTGATTTCCACAGGCAACAGCCGGTAGCGTGGGGATCGGGCGGGGGTTCTGAAAGGGGAACAGAATGGGTGCCGTACGGGCTGCGTCGTGCTTGATGGAAGTGTCCGATTTGGATCGCTCGGTGCGCTTCTACTGCGACGTATTCGAATGCCGGATCGCGATCCACGAGCCGGACGCTGCGCTGCTTCTGACGCCCGTCGGCTTCCAGCTGTACCTACGGTTGAGCGAAACGTCTGTGAGGCGCAACATCGGCGACCTGGGCATCACACAGATCATCTGGTCCACCGACAGCAAAACAGCACTGGACCAAATCGAACACCGACTGCGCATGTGCTATCCCCCCACCTACACCAACACGGCGAACGGGATCAGTTTCGTCGATGGCATCGACCCGGACGGTTGCCGCGTGTTGATCGCCTATCCCAGCCCCGAACAGCTTCCACGCGAGGTTATCGATAATCGGTTCCGATGACGCAAGCTGGCCGAGCGGGTTTGCCCAGCAATTTACAGTCCCCACACGCAGCCATAGATGACGAGCGCGGCGCGGAGATCAGGCGCAACAAGTGCATGTCGCACGACAACAGTCTGAACTTGAAACTACAATTCAGCAGCAGTTCGGCTATCTGCGGCGCCGCCCGAGATCACCGAGGACTCGGTTGCGGGTGATCGCGGTCTCGACCACGGTGACCGAGCATCTGGCCAAGGCCGCAATCAACGGCGACTGGGTGCACAGTGCCCAACGGCATGGACATCCCCGATGTTCACCACGCGTCTGCGCACCAACGCCGAGCGCGACGTCTTCGCCGCGGTCGCGCGCCGCAACCGGCTCCTGTCCGGGCGGGTGTTTCTGCTCGAAGCGCTTGTCGCTGCCGGTCGAGGCCGACATCGAAGCGATGCTCGCCGGCACCCCGGTGATCACCACCGGTCATGAGGGCCCCGTGACTACATCCCATGTCTGCTTCAGGCTGCTGAGCCCGCCTGCTGATCCGGCCGCGCTCGTCGACGCCCTCGCCCACGTGCTCACGGACACACTCTGCACAACTGTCCCGCGCCGGAGGCGGCAATCGCCTCGAGTTCCGTTGGGTGTCTGTTGATCAACTCGACGCATCGATCTGTGTCCGGACTGCTTACCCCAGCGCGCACCGGGTCCTGGCAGGGCTGGCGCGAGTGAACGCGCCCGATGTCATGACCCTGACCGGCCCGTTGGGCTTGGTCACGGAGAGTTGTCGGGCCGCGGCAGCGCGACCACCCGCGCGGTGTGGCCCGTGCGTCCGGCGAGGGTCGCATTCTCGGTGGCGAGGGTGTTGATCACCATCGCGTATTGGCGAAGGCGCTGCTCGAGGTCGGCCACCTGCTCGAGCAGGGTGGCGTGTTTGACGCGCAGCTGCAGGTAGTCGCTGCCGCATCGGCACTTGACTGTCTGTGCCGCCGCGGCGGCCTTGACTTCGGCCTGGAACTGTTCTTTCAAGTCGATGTGGCGATGGGTCAGCTGCCAGCGTTTGATTCCTGCCTCGATCGCCAACTGTGACACGCTCAAACGGCCCGTGGACCGCAGTGCAGTCCCGGCCAGCAGACGGGCCATCGCCGCGAGGATCGCCGAGCGTGTCGCTTCGTCCTCGGCCCGCGTCGTCGATTCGGTCACTGGCGGTCGTCCTTCCTGGATTGCTCGTGGGCGTCGAGCACGGTCCGCAATCGGTGTAGTTCGTGTCGTTCTCGTTCGTGGCGGATTGGCGGCGCCAGCGGATCGGCAACGATCTGGGTGAGTGCGTCGTGGCGGGCTCGGATCGTGAGGATGTCGCGGTCGGTGCGAGCGATGTTGCGGCACTTGGGCCGGCAATCGTCGAGGTCTGGGGTGACCAGCGGATCGTTTGTGGTGCCACGGATCTGGCACGCGGCGTGCGCGGGCTCGAACACGCAGGTCATGCCGTCGCCGTGGTGGATCCGCAACAGTGGGTTGCCCAGCAGATCACGCGCTTGACGGCTGTTGGTGAGCACGTGTCCGGCGAACTGACTGTCGGCTGCGCCGACACGCATCTGAGGTTCCCCCGCTTTCTCGGAGGGCTCTGAGCATGGTCCGATAGGACGATGGAAGGAGTCATTCGTGGCAGCACCGAAGAAGTACCCCGATGAGTTGAAGGCGCGGGCGGTCCGGTTGTATCGGGAGTCCGATCCCAAGCCGACGGTCCGGAAGCTGGCTCAGCAGCTCGGGGTGCATCACGAGGCGTTGCGGAACTGGATCCGCCAGGCCGAGGCCGATGCCGGCGAACGTAGTGATCGACCGCCGACCGATGTGGCCGCCGAGAATCGGGAACTCAAGAAGCGGGTGGCCGAGCTGGAGCGAGTCAACGCAGTATTACGTTCTGCGAGTGCATATTTCGCCTCGGAGCTCGACCAGACCCGGAGGTGATCGTGCGGTTCGTCAAAGAACACCCGCAGTACCCGGTCGAGCTCGTATTACGGGTGCTCGAAATTCCGTCCTCAACCTTTTATGAGTGGCGCAGGCGCGCGGCGCAGCCCTCGGCGCGGCAGCTGCTGGAGGAGGAACTGCTGGGCGAAATCGTGGACATCCACACCAGCTCGGGCGGCACATATGGCTCGCCGCGGGTGCATGCCATGCTCGCCCGCGCATTCGGGTCGGTCGCAAACGAGTCGAGCGGTTGATGCGGTCGGCGGGGTTGCAAGGCGCATTCCTGCGGCGCAGGTGGCGGGTTCCGTCGACGCGACAGAATCCGCGAGCCACATCGGCACCGGATCTGGTCGAGCGCGACTTCACCGCCGCCGAACCGAACAGGCTGTGGGTGGCCGACGCCACACGTATCCCGACCGGTCAAGGCGTCTTCTGGCTAGCCGCGGTGCGGGATGCGTTCTCCAACCGGATCGTCGGATGGAAGACCTCGGACCGCTGCGGCACCGATCTCGTGCTCGGTGCGCTCGAATACGCGGTCTGGTCACGCGATATCCGTGACGGTGAATTGATCCACCACAGCGACAGGGGGTCGACCTATACCGCGATCCGGTTCGCGAATCGTTTGGCCGACAACGGGATTGCTCAGTCCATGGGGTCGGTTGGTGACAGCTATGACAACGCGTTGATGGAGAACTTCTTCTCCACCTTAAAAACAGAACTGGTCTACCGCCACGCCTGGCGCACCCGCGGCGGGTGAGGTTTACCCCGAATGGTGGACAGGGGTTCAAGCAGCTTTTGCTGCGTCTGTCAGGGATTGCTCGTAGCGTAGGGGGCTGAGCATCCCGAGGGCGGAGTGCCGTCGATCATGGTTGTACTTGTGGATCCAATTGTCAACCGCAGCA
>NZ_JBFRFQ010000069.1:0-26329 GCF_052114905.1 Nocardia sp. 2TAF39 | reverse complement strand
ACGGGTACCACGACATAGACTGCTTCACCGAGAAGGTGCTCCTGCAACTGCGAACTTCGGTCCTAGACAAATCGAATTATCGCAGTTCAGAGCACCTTTTCCCTAATTCCGGCACGCAGTGCCGGAATTAGCGTGAATGGCCGAGGCTAACGATAGTTGCAGAGTCAACTACCGTTCGACGTCCCTGCTTGCTTGCTGTGCTGGTCTGTGCAGCGGTGAGCAGGCTCAGCGCGGGGTGTGGGGTCGGGTAGTGCGAGTGCGGCGGGAACGCGGATCGGTGGGTCGGGCTGGATGAGGGCGACGGCGGTGGAGTCTTGCGAGACGACGCCGGCGGGGAGCAGGGTCCAGCACCCTTCGGAGGCAACAGGTCCGGCAAGGAGGTCTTGGACCCGGGTCAGAGTCGGCCCCACGCGGAGGGTGAACCCGGCCGCATGGCAGGCTGCCGTAATCAGGTCGTAGATGCCGGGGTTATCTGCGCGGGGCGGTGGCGGGCCAGGGCGAGTAGACGCCATCAGCCAGCGTGGAAGGGGTCAGCATGGTGGAACCGGTGCATGTGTCAGAGCGGCGCCGGCGGGCCGCGGCAACAACAATTGTGAACGCGAAGGTATTCGACGGGACGAAGTCGCAGGACTGGACTTCGGTCCGGTTCGCTGACGGCCTGATAACCGAGTGCTCGGCGGACTCGGCCGCCCAAGAAGGCGACGAAGTGATCGACGCGGGTGGCGGGACTGTGCTTCCCGGTCTGATCGACGCGCACGTGCACCTCGTTCCCGGCGCCCTCGCGCAATCGTTGACCTTCGGCGTTACCACCGTTCTCGACATGTTCAGCAAACCCGACCTGGTGGCCAGGGCCAAGGAGCAGGCCGGCTCCCGTCCGGACGTGGCCGATGTGCGTTCCTCGGGTGTCGGTGCCACCGCGCCCGGCGGGCACCCGTCGATGATGTATGCCCCGTTCCCGACGTTGACCGCCGCTGGCCAGGCCGAGCAGTTCGTCGCGGAACGGATCGCGGAGGGCTCCGACTATCTGAAGATCATCTCCGGTACCGGGGGTCTATGGCCGTCGCTGGACTCCGAAACCATCAAGGCACTGGTCACTGCCGCGCACGCCCGCGGCTTAGTCGTCGTCGCTCACGTGAGCTCGACGGCCGGTGTCGAGGAGGTCGTGTCCGCCGGTGTCGACGTGGTGGCCCACGTCCCCGCGGACGCCGAGCTGGACAAGACCCTGGTCGAACGCATGGCCGAGGCCGGAATCGTGGTCGGTCCGACGCTGGCTACCATCGAGAACACCCTTGGTGAACCGGGTGGCGCAGCAGTGGTAGGGGACCCGCGGCTCGCTGAGGCGCTCGGGGACGCCTGGGCACGCCGGTTGAGCTCGAGTGTCTCGGGATGGCGTGGCCGGGAAATGCCGCCCTACTCGCGGGCCGAGGACAACGTGCGGCGACTGGCCGATGCGGGGGTCACTCTGCTGGCGGGCACCGACGCCCCGAATCCAGGGACCGTGTTCGGAGCAAGCCTGCACCGGGAGCTGGAACTCCTTGTCCGATGCGGCATCAGCCCGGCACAGGCCCTGGCCGCTGCCACAACCGAACCGGCACGAGTGTTCGGCCTCGCAGACCGAGGACGTGTCGCGCCCGGGCAACGCGCGGACCTGGTCCTCGTGTCCGGTAACCCGTTGACGGACATCACCGCAACACGCGCGATCGAGCGTTTATGGCGCGCGGGCACAGCCTGCGATCGACGCGCCTTCGTCGCGAGCGCTGCCGAAGCTGAGCAGCTCGACGCTTTCGACGCCCAGGTCGCCCAGGTCGTGGCAGCCGTGCGCGAACGCTGGTCCAACTTCGACCCGAGGAAGGCCCCCTGAACGCGGGTCCCATAGCTTATGGACCGCCCATCAGCCCGCCGCTGGAGCCCGCCGCGCCGGTGACCAACAGAGCGAACCACCCAGCGCGGCGGGCGGCGACGAGCCTGCCGACCACGCCCTGGGCCGGTCCAGGGGCGGTTGGACGACCAAGCTCCACCTGGCTTGCGAGCAGGGACTCGAGCCACTGGCGATGCTGCTCACACCCGGCCAGGCCGGTGACAGCCCGCAATTCACCGCGGTGCTCGACGCCATCACCGTCCCGCGGGTCGACCACGGCAGACCACGCCTGCGCCCGCATCGGGTGCTGGCCGACAAAGACATACTCCTCGCGCGCCAACCGCACCTGGCTGCGACAACACGGCATCCGGGCCACCATCCCTGTCCCCGCCGACCAGGCCGCCCACCGCCGCCATCGCGGCTCATCCGGCAGCCGACCATCGCACTCCAAGGTGGACATCGTCGCTGCGGCCGGCCCGGTCTACGACCACGGCGCCTACCCGGTCGCACTCCAGCACGTCACCGTGCTGCTCGGGCAAGCCGACACACCGGGTGATCGCACGCTCACCGCCCAGCTCTTACTCGCCGGCCTCGGCGCCGACCTGGTTCTGCACCAAACCCGAAACCAGCACATTCCACTCGAACAGATCGCCGACAACTGGGAAGCCGCCGCCCGACGACTCGCCACCTGGTGAATCCGACCAGACTGCCGATCGCGGTACACCCGACGAAGGAGAATGCATGACATGAGCAGCCCACAGGACTGGAACACCAACATTATCGCCGAGTTCCGCGCCAATCAGGGCCGCGTCGGCGGCCCCTTCGAGGGCGCCCCCGTCGTGCTGGTACATCACCGCGGCCGCAAGACCGGACGGGAACTGGTGAGCCCCATGATGTACCTGCCGGACGAGCAGAATCCCGACCTCATTTACGTCTTCGCCTCCAAAGCGGGAGCGTCCACCAACCCCGACTGGTATTACAACCTGACCACGGCTGGTGCGGCTGAGGTGGAACGCGGCACCGAGACCTACCCGGTGACCGTCACCGAGGTGACCGGCGCGGAGCGAGACCGGATCTACGCCGAGCAGGGGCGGCGCTATCCAGGCTTCGCCGGTTACGCGGAGAAGACAAAAGGCATTCGCACAATCCCGGTCCTAGCGCTGCGCCGCCTCTGACCTGGGGATACCCCCACTACCTTCGGCGGAGGATGCCGTCGATGACTCCGTGGTAGACGAACACGCTGCGCGGCAAGCCTTTTGCGTGGAGCTGAGCCGCAAATTCGGTGCCGCGCAGTGGTACGCGTGCGTCGAGGACGGAGGGTGTGGAGACTGGTGGGGATGGTGCATTGCCGAGTACGGCAAGGTTCAGCGGTACTTCTACTTCGACTGGAACAAGTCCGTCACCGGCTCGGCCGACATCGGCACCGTACACCCGCTGGAGCAGGGCTTGCTACTCGAACCGATCGAGGATTGGCTACGCGACAACGGGTTTCCGGCCGACGCCTGGGTGCGGCACCAGATGCTCGAGGGCTACGACTATGACGACCACGAAAACGGTGCGTCGGCGGCAGAGGCGCTCGCCGCCATCTGGCGCCGGTTCCAGCAGCGCACGGGCATCCCTGATGTCGCGACACCGTTCCGGATCGCCGATCGAGCATCGGTCAGTCCTGCCCAGCTGGGCCCGCACAACCGCGTTCAGGGGCATGGTGTGCTGGCGTTGACGGCCTGCGGCCGCCGGACCGGGCACCGCGGCGCGCTTCCGATCAGCCTGGGCCGCTGAGACGAAACCGCAACACCAAGCCCGAACAGTATCAACCGATCATCACCGAACCTGTTGCCTCGCCCGCCGATATCCGAGGGCATCACCGGTTCGGCAGCCGCCCAGAACTCATCAGAATATTCACACCTATCCACGTCACCAGCCGATCTTCGCCGGTCGACACCGAATATTCGGCAGACGCGCTAGGAACGGTTGCGGTCGCTGAGTCCGTCCAGGACGATCCGCAGGTTGCGGGTCCACTGGCCGCTGTCGCTCTGTAGTCCGATGGTGTGCGAGTCGGTCGAGACTCCCGCGAGCAGGAAAGCTACGTCCTGCCAGGCGATATCGCGTCGCATCTCGCCCGCACGTTGCGCGGCTTCGACCAAATGCCTGATCCGCGTGCGTATTTCGGCTAGCAATCGATCCAGGCCCGGGATACCGGCACCGCCCAGCGCCTCGTTCGCGCCGCAGCTCTCCGCGCGCAGTCGCACATACACCGAGGCGAAGTCGGTGAACCCGTGCCATGGATCGGGGTCGGCGATCGCGCGGTCGGCGCTAGCGATCATGTCACCCAGCACCTCCTCCAGGACAACCTGCAGCAGCGTCTCCCGCGAGGGAATCCGCCGATAGAAGGTGCCCTTGCCGACTCCGGCGCGCTGGGCGATCTCCTGCGCGGTGACCTCGACCCCGACCTCGGCCAACGCCGACCGCGCCGCCGTGACCAGACGCTCGAGGTTGCGTCGGGCATCGGCACGGGGTGGTTGACCGGCCTCGTCGGCGAGTAGTCGATCCACGGCGGTGATCACGTCCGCCAGCATAGCAACTGGACTTGTGGAGTCCGATTAGGTAAAACGGACCTCGTAGGTCCGCTTATCTGAAGGAGTGATCATGGACCCGATTCGGGTGGGCATCATAGGCGCCGGTCCCGACCGCGGCTGGGCTGCGCGCGCACATGTTCCCGCGCTGCGAGCCCTCGGGGCCTTCCGGATAACCGCCGTCGGGACGAGCCGTGCGGAGAGCGCACAGCGGGCGGCGCGGCTGTTCGGCGCGACGCACGCTTTCACCGATCCGCGCCAGCTCGCAGAGGATCCCGAGGTCGACCTGGTTGTGATCACGGTGAAGGTGCCCGCACACGCGGAGCTGATCCGCTTGGGGCTGGCGGCGGGCAAACATGTCTACTGTGAGTGGCCGCTCGCACTGAACACTGTCGAGGCCGAATCGTTGACCGAGCTCGCCGAGGACGCGGGCGTCCGCCACGCGGTCGGCCTGCAGACCCGATACTCGCCGGCGATCGTCCGCGCCCGCCGCTTGCTCGCGGAAGGTTTTGTGGGGAAGGTTGTTTCGGCGACCGTGTACTCCGCACGTCACCTGGGCGCGGGCACGCAGGTACCGGCCTGGGCGGCCTACACCCTCGACCGGAGTAATGGGGCGGGCATCCTGGAGGTTGTCGGCGGGCACACGCTTGACGTGGTCGAGTACCTGGTCGGCGATTTCACCGATCTGTCGGCCAGGCTCGCTATCCGCCACCCGCATGCGGTGATCGAGGAAACCGGCGCGGCAATCGATGTCACCACTCCGAATCATCTGCTACTCGACGCCGTCACGGCGGAGGGAGTCGTGGTGTCGGCTCACATCCACGACTCCAAGATGACCAACGGTCGCACCCGGATCGAGATCTCGGGCACCGCAGGCGATCTGGCGATCGTCTCCGGCGCCAACGGGCCGGGCGGTATCTCGCTGAGTGAACTGCAACTGCTGGGTTCCCGCGGTGAGGGCACATGGCAGCCGCTGCAGGGTGAGGATCCGCTGGCGGAAATGACGTTCGGCACCGAAGTCGGTAACGTCGCGAGACTGTATGCGGCGTTGGCACAGGACATTCGAACCGACACCTCGACGGCCCCGACCTTCGATGACGGGGTCCACATGCACCGCCTGCTCGACGCCATCCGTAGTTCGGCCGATACTGCGACACGAGTGTCCACCTCCTGAAGAAACTCGACGTCTCGTCCGTGGCCGGCACGACCGGACTCGCGATTTGGGAGACAATGCCCAGTCGGCCGCGCTGTCGGTCGTGCTGATCCCCGGCGGCAATTCGAACGTCGCCGAGTCAGGTGTAGCCGCCGGGTGTGAACCCGGTCGAGCCGGCCAGCCGGCCGGAAGCGAAGCGTCGCTGGTTGCTGTACTGAAGCCTTTTGCGCGCTACTGTGCGAACGCGCGAAGGGCGCGCAATCCGGCGATTCCGATCGCCAGATCGGCGATGATCTCGAAAATTGCGGCAAACCAGGAGAATCCGTTGACCTTCGCCGCGGCGGGCGGGTTGATGAAGCTGTCGCTGAACGGTCCGAACCAGTCCGGGAAGAGGTGGACCAGGACGAATCCCGCCGCGCTCGCGAAGCCGACGATGACGGCGGCGATCGGGGCGTGGCGGTGCCGCAGGAAAACCAGCACGATCGTTGTGACCGCGAGGATGAATTGCACGGTGCCCAACGCCATTACGGTCGTGGGCACGGTGTTCATCCCGCGGCGCAGATGATCGGCACCGTGGGTGAGCAGGGCGACGGCAAAGACGGCGGTGGCCCAGCGCAATTCGGTGTAAGCGGAACCGGGGCGAGTGTACGGCCGTGCTGCGGGCGACTGAGCCATGACGACTCTCCGATCGGCGAGGTGTGCGTTCGACTGGAGCAAACCTACGACCGATTGTAGTAGACCTGGCCGGGGTCGGCCAGGTTTCGGATCACTTACAGCAGGCCCCACCAGTAGAACAGGCTGGCCAGTATCCAGACCACCAGGGTTTCCATCGTCGCTTCCGATCTTCTCGGCGTCCCTGTCTCCATCATCCCGCGAACCGAGACCGCGTGGTGCGACTCCGCGGGTTCCGCCATAAAGATCTCTCTACCTGCGATTTCGATCTTGCAAGGTGTTCTTAAGTGCACGCCAAGCCCGCGATTGCATTGTTCTTTGTGTCCACACCGGAAACGGGAAGGACAACAAGCCGTCACCGACGGTGGAGGACCTGGCGTGACCTGTCTCGAGGGGTGACCGGTTGCGTCACGCGGGTGCTTGCCGGGCCGGTCCACGCGGGCCGGCCCGGCAGGTCCGGGGGCACGGAGCGTGTCACTCGCGCTGGCTCTTCCTGAAGCTGACCGGCGATGAGAGGGTGTTGCCGCTGCCGAAGGTAACCATGGGCGTGCAGCGACGGTCCCGATGCGGCGGGGCCGGGCCGGTTCGGAGAGTGATCGGCTCGGTCGGCTGTTATGGAACACGTTCTAGACACTTTAGGTATTTTGTCTTACTGTCGCTACATGTTGATCGATGCGTATCGGCCCGTCTTCGAGCTCAGCTCCGGCCCGACGTGGCGATCGCCGTGGGGAATGTATGCCGCGCTGCGGGAGCGGGATCCGGTGCATCACGTGGTCCCGGCCGGGCGTCCCGAGAACGACTACTGGGTACTCACCCGCCACGAGCACGTATACGCGGCGGCGCGCGACAGCGAAACGTATTCCTCGCGCGACGGCCTGACCGTGGAATACGGCGAACTCGACGAGCTGGGCCTGGCCGACAATCCACCGCTGGTGATGCAGGATCCGCCGCAGCACACCGACTTCCGCAAGCTGGTCGCCCGCGGGTTCACGCCGCGTCAGGTCGAGGAGGTCGAGCCGGTGGTCCGCCGGTTCGTGCGCGATCGCCTAGACCGGATCGCCGGTCAGGGTGGCGGCGATATCGTCAAGCAGCTGTTCAAGCCGCTGCCGAGCATGGTGGTGGCGTACTACCTCGGTGTGCCCGCCGAGGACAGGGACCGGTTCGACGGGTGGACCGACGCGGTGGTCGCGGGCAGCATCGACCGTGCGAACACCCGGGCCCAGGCGGCCTCGATGGAGATGATGGGGTACTTCGCCGAGTTGATCGAACGTCGGCGCATCGACCCCGGTGACGACACCGTGTCGCTGCTGGTCCAGGCGGGCATGGCCGCTGACGACTCGGATGTGCGTGGCCTGGTGCAGATTCTCGCCTACACCTGGACGATGGTCGCGGGCGGAAACGACACGACAACGGGTCTGCTCGGCGGCGCGGTGCAGTTGCTGCAACAGCATCCGGAGCAGCGTGCCGCGCTTGCCGCGGACAAGGACCGGATTCGGATCGCCGTAGAGGAGTTCGCCCGGCTGACCTCGCCGGTACAGGGATTGGCCCGGACTACGACGCGGGACATCGAGCTGGACGGCACGACGGTGCCCGCGGGACGCAAGGTACTGCTGGTGTTCGGTTCCGCCAATCGGGATGAGCGGACGTTCGGCGCGGACGCGGCGGACCTCGACATCGACCGGAATCCGCAGCGGATACTCACCTTCGGTCATGGACCGCACCACTGCCTCGGCGCGGCCGCCGCGCGCATGCAGGCCCGCGTCGCGCTGGAGGAGTTGCTCGATCGATTCCCCGACTACGTGGTGGATATCGACAGCGTCGAGTACGCCAACGGCCCCTACGTCCGCAGGCCGATCACCCTGCCGTTCCGGTGCCCGGCATGAGCGTCAGGCCCGGMGGCGGTAGCTTGCGTAGCCACGGAGGGCCCGCGCATGCCGAGGGGGATACAGCATGAGCGTCAGGCCCGGCGGCGGTAGCTTGCGTAGCCACGGAGGGCCCGCGCATGCCGAGGGGGATACAGCATGAGCGTCAGGCCCGGCGGCGGTAGCTTGCGTAGCCACGGAGGGCCCGYGCATGCCGAGGGGGACACGGCATGAGCGGCGACTGGCTGGCCGACGGCCGCGCCGAACTGGCGAGCGAGCGCATTCTCGACGCGGTCCGCACGCTGTTCCTCGACAAGGGTGTCAGTGGCGTCGGAATGGCCGAAGTCGCCGATGCGGCAGGCTGCTCCAGGGCGACGCTGTACCGCTACTTCGAGAATCGGCAGGCCCTCTACGTGGCCTTCGCGGGTAGGGAGGCGCGTCAGCTGGTCGAGCGAGTGTGGCGCGACCGTGCGATCTCGGCGAGCCAGGAACCGGGGGAGCAGTTGCTCGATACGCTGACCGCGCTGCTCGCCGAGGTACGCAAGACGCCGCATCTGGCCGTATGGTTCGAACCCTCCAATGTGGGCATCGTGGCCCAGCTGTCGAACTCGCCAGGTGTGGTCGACGCGCTCGCCGCGAACTTCGTCACTGGATTTCGCCCGGAATTGCCAGTGCCCGCCGCCCAGCGCGTCGGCCGGTGGGTGGTCCGCGCGATGGTATCGCTGCTGACGCTGCCCGGCGCGGGCGAGGACGACGAGCGCGCCATGTTGCGAAACTTCGTGCTCCCGTTCCTGCTGGACGAGCGGACCACGATCGATGGAGAAGCTGAAGGTCGGCATTCCGGCGGAAGGTGAAACGGGCGAGCACATTCGCGGCGCGACCACGCGGGGTTCGAGGCGTCGAAAACCTGCTGACCTGCGCTGAGTGGAAGCCGTTCGCACTGGAAAGTCGGTCGCTGATTATGCACCTTCTGTGGCAACCGTAGCCGTCGACCGATTGCCGAACGGTGCATCGTGCCGCACATCCTGCGCACCATTCGACAGCCGACGTTGACCGGGCCGTGCGGAGACGGCCCGGTCGATCGCCTAGCGGGCGGCATTCAGCGCTGAGTAGTCGGGCAGGTCGTAGGACTCGGTCTTGGCGAGCATTTTCATCATGACTGGACGCATCGGCTTCGAGGCCATCAGCTTGCTGAAGGTCTGACCGGCGCGAATACCGAAGCGGGACTTGGGGGTCATGGACTTCACGCCGCCCGGCGGCAGCTCCTGCGCCGTCTTGACGAAGGGGCGCAACACCTGTTCGTAGCGAGCCAAGGCCTGCTTCGGATCGCCCGCGTGCGTGGCGATCTCACCGGCGAGGACGTACGCGCCGACCAGTGCCATGGCGGTGCCCTGGCCGGTCAGCGGCGAGCCGCAGTAGCCTGCGTCGCCGAGCAGTGTCACCCGGCCTTCGACCCAGGTCGGCATGTCGATCCGGGCCAGCTCGTCGAAGTAGAAATCCGGTGCGTCGGCCATCGCGGCAACGATGCGTGCCGACTCCCAGCCGCCGCCGGCCAACCGCTCGCGGATCAAGTTCTGCTGAGCCGTAATGTCGCGGTGCAGTGCGGGATCCGCGGGGCAGCGCAGCACGACCAGCGCCTTGCAGGTGGCCGGGTCGGCGTCCGGGCGCAGGCCGAGCCCGGTGGCGCCGACCAGCGAGTGCATCGTGAACCAATGCGGCACCAGGTCTTTCGGACATGCCAGCGTGAAGAAGGACATGTATCCGCCCAGATACGTGGCGAATCGCTCCTCGGGACCGAATACCATGCGGCGGGTAGCGGAGTGCAGACCGTCCGCGCCGATCACGATGTCGAACCGCTCGGCGGCGCCGGAGGCAAACGTCACGTCCACCCCCGCGTCATCCTGCCGGATTTCGGTGATCCACTCCCCATAGCGGTAGTCGACACCGCCCTCGGCGGCGAGCAGATCGAGCAACACCTGGTTGAGATCGCCACGGGTGATCTCGATTTCGGCGACCGCGCCCTTGCCTTCGAAGAGCTCGGCGGACATGCGCAGGATCTCGCGACCTTCGGCGTCGACATAGCGCATGCCGCGTTCGTCCAGCTGATAGTCGCGGATCCCTGGCATCATCCCCATGCGCTCGGCCACCTCCCGGCTCGGGCCGCGCAGGTCGACGGCCTGTCCGCCGGGGCGCGGCGCCGCGGCCCGCTCCACGACGGTGACCGGAATGCCGGCCCGAAGCAGTTGCAGCGCAACGGCATTACCGCCGATACCGCCGCCGGCAACAAGAACACGAGGCTGAACGCTCATAGCTGGTTTCCTCCGACTCACACTTCATTCAAATGTCTTAGACATATGTCTAACACAGGCTGGCACAGCTGTCTAGCACAAATGTCTAAACGACGAGTGGCACATGGTTTCTGCAACCATGTGCCACTCGTGGAGGGAGGACGGTTATGGGTGGTGTCGGAAAGAGGTGGGCCAGGCGAATCTGTCTACCGCACGCTGGGTTTCGCGTCCTGGGTGTATGCGACCACCGCCAGGTCGGGCACCGACGTCGCTGCTCGGATCTACCGCGGCGCCTCGGCGGCTCGGGCGGTGCCGTCGAGGCGGATGGCCTGCGCGGTCACGGCGCTCGCCGCCGCGCTTGCCAGGTAGGCGACCACCTCCGCGGGCTGGCTCATCGTCGCGATGACCGCATCGATCTCCGCATTCCCGGTCTCGGCGACACCGTAGCTGACCGTGTTGACGGTAATCCGCCGCGGCGCGAACTCCGGTGCTACGGCCTGACCGAGCTGCTCGACGGCGCCGCGGGTCGCGTCGTAGAGTGCGCCGCGGGGGCTGGCGGATTCGCAGACGGTGATGACCCGGCCGTCGTCGGCCAAGTGCTGCGAGGCCAGCTGCATGCCGTGGAACACGCCCCGCACTGTCACCGCGAAGCCGAGGTCGAACGCCTCCCCGCTGATCTTCGCGAACGGTTCGGCCTCGGGCACCGTCGCGGTGTTGACCAGCAGATCCCACCGACCGCAGTCCTCGAGCAGTACCTGCACCAACTCCTCGTATTCCGCGCGGTCGCCGAGATCCGCCGCGAGCCCGAGCACGGTACCATCGGCGGCCGTGATCTCCTTGATCACGTCCGCCGCGGGTTCCGGAAAATGCGGATGATGGACCACGACTTGTGCCCCTTGCGCAGCAAGCGTTTTCGCGATCACCCGTCCCGTTCCGGTGTAGCCCCCCGTGACGAGTGCCGTCTTCCCGGATAGCGGTTTGTCTGCGCGGACCCCATCGACGGGCTTGCTCATGTGCCGACCTTTCGCCGAATGCGGAAACAATGTCTCAGGATGGTATTCGTTGCGCGGCCGACGATGTCGCCGACAGTCCGCGGACTCGATCGGGCGCGTCGTGTGCCGAACCGGCTTGTTCCGTGCCGCATCGAACACTAGCCGCCGATCGTATTCGCATCAGGCACATCGGAAATGGCACGCGATGGCAGGAGCTGTGGCGCGGGAAGCGCGGTCAGAATGCCCAGGTCGGGTCGTGCGCGTGCGTAGAAGCGGTCCCTGGCGTCCGACGCCCGGATCAGAGCCTGGCGTATGACCTCGGTGGACCCCGCGGTGTCGTTGTGCAGCACGCGCAGTTCCCAGACCTTCTGCTGCCAGTCCCGCGCTGCGTCGACCGTCGGACCGTCAGCAAGCAGCAGGATCGACTCGAGCAGGTCAGCGCGTGCGTCTTCCGCGGCTGCCAAGAGTGGCCAGCCTTCGGACATGGACAACGTCTCATGGCCGGGCCATAACTCGGGGTGCATCGCGGCAGCCATCTTCACATGCAGCCGAACCTCGTGCTTGATGGCAGCCGCGAACGCAACATAGGCCTCGTGCCGTGCACTGTCCCATCGTGTCGCGTGATTACGGCTCCATTGCAAACGATCTTTGCGAACGTTGAAGTAGTAGCCGATCCACGCCGAGGTCGCGCCGGTGACGATCGCGATCACCGCACTGTAGAGCGCAAGCATCGCCCAAGCCTATGCACTCTGGTTGGACGAATCTCAACTACCCTGTTGGCCAGTCGAATTCGGATTGTCGACCGTGCACCCGTCTGGTGCCTCCGACGGCGTCGGGGTCTATCGGGCCCGCCACGCCGGCTTCCCGGCGCGGGAACGGCCTACGGGGACCTGCTCCGCAAATCGAGCCGTGAGTCCGGGGACCGCGAGTTCGTCCTGCCATTTTCGAAACAAAGTCCGTTGGTGACGCAATCGTTCATCAATTTCTCGCCACGTCCACTCGCCGACCTGCGGAAATTTTCTATGCCTCGTCATCGCATGCGAAAGCTTTTCAATTGCCTCACGGACGGCCGGATAAAACAGGGCAGCCATGAAGGCCGATGCGAACGTGCCTGCCGGTTCGCCGAGCTGGACAGATAAGTGCAGCTCTGTGGCAACTATTGCGAATAGTCGTCCTCGGCCGATCCAACTCGAGCACCACACGATCCGATCGGGGAGATCACCCGACTCCGGGAGTTTCCCGGTTCCTGTGGTCCGAGCGTGTTCGTCTGTGGGGACTATGCTTCCGTACGTGCACGCTAGGCGTCGGGAACGCGTAGCTCCGCTCCCCACACGCAGTTTCGTCGGCCGAGATCGTGAGCTGGAAAAGATCAGCAGTCTCCTGCTGGGCCCGGCCCGGTTGATCACGCTCACCGGTGCGGGTGGGATCGGGAAAACCCGCTTGGCCGCTGAAGCGGTGCGCCGGTTCGAGCAAGCCGACGCGGGCGGGAGGCGAGTGTTTTGGGTGCGGCTTGCGCGGCTGGCCACAGGCTCGGACACGGCCGCGGTCGAAGAAGAAGTCGCCCATGCGGTGATCGAGGCCGACTTCTCCGGACGATCGGCAGGAGATGCTCTCATCGACACCCTCACGCGTAGCGACCCGACCGGGCGCGTCCCACGCACCGTGCTGGTACTGGACAACTGCGAGCACGTCCTCGACGGGGGTATTCGCGTGGTCAGCAGACTCCTTGACTCGGTGCCGGAGTTGACCGTCGTAGCCACCAGTCGTGAACCTCTCGGCTGGGTCGATGAATACCTGATCGCAGTCCCGCCTTTGTCGGACGGTCAGGCCCTGGCGCTGTTTCAACACCGCGCCGAACTCACCGAGCACCCCGTCACCGGCACGGGCCAGACCGCGATGGCCGCCGAAATATGCCGCCGCATAGACAATCACCCTCTCTACATCCAGTTGGCGGCCGCACGGCTGCGCCATCAACCGCTGGCGATGATCCTGCACGGACTCACCGGCCACGCCGACGACACCCGCCTGCGCTGGTCGCGCGGCCCCGACACGGGCGCCGACCCGCGACATCGAGCGGTCACCGACGTCATCTCTTGGTCCTACAACCTGTGTAGCGACAAAGAGCGGCTGCTCTTCGAACGCCTGTCCGTCTTCGCCGCAGGTTATGCCACCAACCCCGACGACACCGATGGGAACGTGGCGTTGGAAGTGGGAGCCGACCTCGACGCCATCGAAACCATCTGTGCCGACGATGAGAGGACCGACGGCGAGGATCGTGCAACCGGTGTCGACAGCCCCAGCGTGGTCCTGGCCCGGCGGGAGATCGAATCCCTGCTCGAACGTCTTGTCGATCGGTCGCTGGTGTCGGTGCACATGACACCGACTACGGTGCGGTATTCCCTGGTGGAGAGCCTACGGGTGTTCGCGCAGGACCGACTGCGCCGCGGCGTCACTCCAGGAACGGGCGAATCCACTCGGTTGGTCGTCCGACACCTCCGCTACTACCACGACAAAATAGCCTACGTCGCAGCCAACTGGTTCAGCCCTGACGGACAACGCCTGCTGGAGTGGACGCGAGCAGCCTGGGCCAATATTTTGACAGCGATCGAGACCAGCATCGCCACCCCGGGCCAGGCCACTGTCGGTCTGGAAATCTGTCTCGGGCTCACTGCCCCGCAATCGGCCGGCGTCGGGGGCGTGGTAGGAGAAATACGTCGCTGGACTCAGCGTTGCCTCGATGCCACCCGGGCCTCGGCCCCGCAGCCCACCGAACTCCAGATCGGGGCCATGGCCACCATCGCATTGCTCGCCCTGCTCCAAGGCTGTCCCGAGGATACTGAGCGGATGCTCGAGGACTGCGTCGCCGCCTGTCTCCCTGACGCGGATACCAGGCGGAACTGGCGGCACACCGTTGAAACCGATATCGGCCTGCCTGCCCCCGTCGAATACGCGTGGGGGTTCGAGCTGCTGGTCGTACACCGCGATGCCCGTGCAATCGCCGTTTTCACTCGTGCTCGGGACAAGTTCGCGGCCCTCGGCGACTACGGCGCTGCGTCAAGGAGCGAAGGGGCCGAGGCTGTGACCGCGGGCTTGTTGGGAACCGAGCAACAGGCCCACGAGATCACCCGGCGTTACTTCGACCGCGCGAGCGTATCCGGGTCGCCGTGGGAAAAGTCCTGGGCCGAATTCGCCTTGGCGATCACCTTGACCAGGCACAGCGGCAACCCCACCGAAGCGCTGGCCTTTGGACGGGCCTCGCTGACATATCAACTCACCGCCGGTGACCAGTGGGCCGGGTGGCTGGGGGTGGAGGTTCGAACCTGGTCGTTGGCGCGCCTCATCGCCGACTCGCTCACCGCCGGCAACCCCGACCGCAACACGCTGATCGCCGCGGCCACCGAAATCGCCCATCTGGCCGGCGGAGCCGAAACCCTACGAACCAGGCTCGGCATCACCCTCGAACAGAGTGCCCCATTCGCCGCCGCATCCGGCAAAGCTGTCACCGTCGCTCGCCGAGTGCTCGGATCCGACGGATTCGCAGCCGCGGAAACCCGGGGTATCCTTCTGCGCCCGGAACTCAACGAGGTGCAGCGGCTGGCCCTGGGCACACTGACCATCGCCACCCGACCGGGCAGAACCACCGCATCGCACTGGCATGAGCTGACCTCTGCTGAACAGCAGGTCGCGATCCTGGCCACCGCCGGATGGACCAACTCCGCCATCGCCACCCGCCGCGGGAAATCGGTCAGAACCATCGACGCCCAAATGGGCTCAATCCTCCAGAAACTGGCTATCGCCTCACGTGCGGACATCATCGAACACATCCCCAAAGACATTGTCGACCAGGTCCGGACCGAGACCATTCGACGACCACAGCGAAACCGCTAGAAATCACCACAACACACCCACAGCCACGATAATGACCGACCCCACCGTGACTCGGGCGCAGGAAGTGCCGAATAGAGGGGATGCTGCCGCACAAGATCGCGGTCGCACTCGGGCATGAGAACGCCACTACGACAATGCAGTACTACGTGCGCCGGTCGAGGATTGGGACGCCGTGCGCAAGATGATGGGTGGCGACAGCGACGACGACGGCTCCGGCATTTTGGTGAAGGATTCCGGCCCGATGGTGCCTTTCGCTGCCTACGGATGTCGGCGCTGAGGTCTTCGTTCTCGGCAACAAAGTAGGCCCCTGACCATCCAACTGGTCAGGGGCCTACTTGTCGTCTCAACCACGAGTCGGGGTGACAGGATTTGAACCTGCGACCTCTTCGTCCCGAACGAAGCGCGCTACCAAGCTGCGCCACACCCCGTGAATCGAACCTGGAGTAGCTTACAACAGGGTGGGGTGAGACGTTAAACCGGCAGGTCAGTCAGCCTTCGTGTGGCCGGATGCTGGTGAAGATGCGCTTGGCGGTCTCGGTGTCGAGGGYGTTCGGGACGCCGGTGTCGGCGACGATCACCATGACGAAGTTTCCGTTTTCGCTGGGGTACGCGACGGTGTAGACGGAGTACGCCGTGGCGCAGCCGGGCTTGGCCTGGCTGACGGTGCCTTTGGTCTCCACGAACATGCCGTGCTGTGATCCGTCCAGCGACGCCAACGGCGCGGGCGCGCTCGGGGTGCCGCCGGGGGATTCCTTGTAGGCGAACTTGGCTGTCTTGGTACCGAGTTCGATTGCCGCGCTTGCCGAATCGGCGTCATCCGAGCCGGTGAGGAAGGCGACGGTGCGGGTCGAGCCAGGGCAGTAGCCCTTGCCTTCGCTGGCGTACCCTTTGCCCGCGACTGCGTTGGGCGGCTCACCGAAGCCGCCGATGGTGCCCTGCGGAGCAATGGCCCAGTCGGCGGGCACGTCGTAGGCCGCGCCGCGGTCCGGTGCGACGACCACCTGGTAGCCCGGGATCAGCGGGGCCTCATTGCTTGCGCCGCTCGCGGTTGTCGTCGGGGCAGGCTTGGTCGTCGGCGCGGAGGTGTGCGCGCCCCCGGTGGTGGTGAGTGCGCTCACCATCGATGGTGAGCTCTCCTGCGCGGAATCCGATCCGCGCTTGGCCAGCGCCACCGCTGTCACCGCTACGCCGGCCACCAGCAATACGACCAGCCCGACCAGCAGCACAGTCTTGCCTCGGCCACTGCGTTTCGGTCCATAACCCGGAAACCCTGCCTGCGGAGCGTACTGCGCAGCGCCGTAGCCGGACCGGTAGCGCTCGAGCGGGATCACTTCCCCGTACTGCTCCGGGCCGCCGTAAGCCGGCTGCCATTGCAAGTTCGGATCCGGCTGCCCGAACCCGTCGGCACTCGGATATCCGAGCAAGGTCGGTGTGGTGTTCTCCGGCCCACCTCGACCCGGGGTTCCAGCGTTCTGCTGCCAGCCACCGGAGGACGCGGGCTGGTTGAGCGGACCTAGCGGTTGCCCGAACATGGTCGGACCAGCTTGCCCGAGGCTTGGCTCGGACGAACCGAAGTCACGCTGCCCCGGCGCGAGCTGCCCGGGCGTCTCGTGTCCGCCGAGGGGTTGGGCCAGCATCGTCTCGTCGGTTCGGCCGGTCGCGTCCTGTCCGGGCTGCCGGTATTCGGCGGGTGATTGTGCCAGCAGGGTCGGGTCAGCCTGGCCGGGCGCGGGCTGCGGGCTCGATGTCCACTGTCCGGCGGGCGGCCCGCCGAACGGCTGGGCCAGCAGCGTCGGATCGGCTTGTGCGGCCGAACCGGCATTGGGTGGCCACGAAGGCGCGGCAGGCTCCGCGGAGTGGGGTTGCCACTGGAGTGTGGGCGCGGCCTGATCGTCCATTCCCGGCTGCCTTTGCATGGTGGGGTCGGGCTGAGCCGTCGGTCCGGACTCGGGTTGGTTCAGGTGGCCGAGTTGTTGCGTGTCCGGTGTTGGTTCCGCGTGACCGGCCGGGCTCGGCTGCCACGGATAGGACGGAGCGTTCCCTTCGCGTGGCGGTTCGGGCGCACCGACTCCCGGCTGCCACCGCGAAGTCGGAGCGTACTGGTCGTACTGCGGTTCCGCCTGTTGAGGTCCTCCCGTGCTCGGACTTCCGTGCGGTGTGGGCCGATCTGAATCACGTTCGCCCGCTTGCTCATTCGACCTGCGCCCCCATGGTGTCGCGGGACGGGCGGGTCCGCTTGCCGGGGGTTGCTCGGTCGCGCCGGGCCGCCAGTGTGCGGAAGGAGTCGAGTGACCCTCGGCGCTCGAACTGCCCGACCACGCAGTGCCCGAAAACTGTTGTCCCTGCGGTGCTTCGGACTGCCCGGGCGCTACCGGATTCGCCCTGGAGTTCGGCCGCCCGGTGGGATCGGAATCGGGACTCGTCGAGTCGGGGTCGAAATGTGCTGCTCCGAACGGCTGTTGCCGAGGAGGCTGCGACGCACCGGGGCGTCCCAGAACCGTCGGGTCGTCGCGCCGGTCGTCGAATTCACTCACCGTTTTCCCTACCTGACACTCGTCTCGGCAGGGGACCTTAGCGGGCGACGGCCTCCGACGCCGACACACCCTGGCCCTCGCCGGCTCCCGGACGCCTAGGCGGCGCGGCGACCAGCGTCAACAGGGTCGCTTCTGGGCGGCAGCAGAATCGGTACGGCGCCCACGGCGAGGTGCCGATGCCCGCGGAGACATGCAGCTGGGTGTGCCCACCCCACTTGGAAGGGCCCTTCACCCGGGACCGGTCGATGCCGCAGTTGGTGACGAGTGCGCCGTATCCGGGCAGGCACAGTTGGCCGCCGTGCGTGTGCCCGGCCAGCACCAGGTCGTAGCCGTCCTCGGCGAAGCGGTCCAGTACCCGCGGCTCGGGCGAGTGGGTGAGACCGATCCGCAGTTCGGCCAACGGGTTCGGAGCACCCGCGATGGTGTCGTAGCGGTCGCGCTGCAGGTGTGGATCGTCCACACCGGCGGTGGCGATCCGGATGCCCGCCACCTCGAGGTCGCGGCGGATGTGCGTCAGATCGAGCCAGCCGCGCTCGGTGAAGGCCGCGCGCAGGTCCTTCCACGGCAGCGGAGCGCCGAAGGTGCGGCGGTGGTCCTTCTTGAAGTACTTCAGCGGGTTCTTCGCCACCGGCGAGAAGTAGTCATTGCTGCCGAAGATGAAAAGGCCGGGACGGGAAAGCAATCCGCCGAGGGCTTGGACAACCGCGGGCACCGACTTCTGGTGCGAGAGGTTGTCGCCGGTGTTGACCACCAAATCGGGCTCCAGGCGGTCCAGCTCGCGCAGCCACTGCTGCTTGAGCTTCTGGCCTGGCATCATATGCAGATCGCTGATGTGCAGCACCCGCAGCGATGACGACCCCGGCGCCAGCACGGGCATGGTTGCCTCCCGCAAAACGAAGGCGTTGCGTTCTACCAGCGAGGCGTAGCCGATTCCGGCCACCGCGGCCCCGGCGGCTCCCAGCGCGGTCGTGCGTACAGCAGAGGTCGAGATCACGGGCATTTGCCCAGCATAGGTGACCCCGTGCGGGAGCGCCGGGTGTGTTTCCGCACAAGCGTGGGTTCGGATACTGGGGAATTCCGACAGCGGTGCAAATGTGGTGGGCCCGCCGCGCCGGAACGGCTACCGTGAGCTGCATGTCGGAACTCAAATCGCAGCTGCGGACGGACCTGACCGCCGCGATGAAAGCCAAGGATACGCTGCGCCTTTCCACGTTGCGGATGCTGCTCACGGCGATCCAGACCGCCGAGGTCGCAGGCTCGGAGGCACGTGAACTCTCCGATGCCGAGGTCGTCGCCGTACTGCAGAAGGAGTCGAAGAAACGCAACGAGTCCGCCGAGGTCTACACCCAGGCTGGGCGCGGCGAACTGGCGGCGAACGAGCACGCCGAGGCGCGCATCATCGACGAATACCTGCCGACCCAACTGACCGATGCTGAGGTCGCGGACCTCGCCGACACCGCGATCGCGCAGGTCGCCGAGGAAATCGGTGAGCGGCCCGGCATGCGCCAGATGGGCCAGGTCATGAAGATCGCCACCGGTCTCGCGGCGGGAAAGGCCGACGGTTCGCGGATTTCGGCTGCGGTGAAGGCGCGACTCTAGCGTCGCGCGAACCGCGAAAGGGGCCGCGAACCGGCGATGGTTCGCGGCCCCTTTTCGGTCACTCAGCGCGGGATCGGGATCGGGATCGGGATCGGTGGCAGCCGCGGTATCGGCAGGCCAGGCGGCCCGGGCTGCGGCCCCGGCGGCGGCCCGGGCGGCGGCGCTTCCCGGACGGTGCCGTCACTGATGTAGAGCGTGATCACCGAGCCGGGGATCGCCGAGCCGTTCGGCGCGGTCCCCATCACGGTGCCCTTGGGCTGCGGCCCGGCGCCGGTCACGGACGTTACCTGAAAGCCGGCGGCGACCAGCGCGGAGGTTGCCTCGCCCTGGGTCTTGCCTGCGACGTCGGGCACCTGGGCGTTGTTCGAGCCGCGCACGTACTTGTCGTCCAGCGGCGGCAGCCCAGGCGTCGGGAACAGGGGTACCACCGGCTTGATCGCGTTGAACCAGGTGCGCGCCGGTTCGTTACCGCCGAACAGGTTGCCGTCGCCGCAACTGTGCAGCGGGAACGAGCAGATCTCGCCGGGCGTCGGGCTGTCGCCGTAGATGTAGGCCGCGGCGGCCAGCGAGTTGGTGAATCCGAGGAAGGCCGACGAACGGTGGCTCTCGGTGGTGCCTGTCTTGCCGGAGAGCGGGAAGTTCCAACCCGCCGATCGAGCCGCGCCCGCGGCCGTGCCGCTGATGTCGTCCTTGCTCATCGCGTTGGCCAGGGTGTTCGCCAGACCCGGCTCTACGACCTGCTCGCATGCCTGCTGGGTCAGCGGCACCTGCCTGCCTTGGCGGTCCACGACCTCCTTGATCGGGTTCGGCGGGCACCATCGGCCGCCGGAGCCCAGTGTCGCGGCGACATTGGACAGCTCGAGCGGATTGATCGCGACCGGGCCAAGGGTGAAAGAGCCGAGATTCTGGTCCTTGATCATGTCGGCCAGGCTTTGGTTGCCGTGGCCGGACGTACCCGCCTCGGTGTAAGTGCGCATACCGAGCCGGATCGCCATGTCGACGGCCGGGGTGACTCCGACCGCCTGGATCAGCTTGACGAAGGCGGTGTTCGGCGAGGTGGCCAGCGCCTCCGTCACCGACATCGGCGACTTGTACTTGCCCGCGTTCTCGACGCAATAGGTGGCCGGCGGGCAGCCACGCGCACCACCGTTACCCATACCTTTGGCCTCGAACCGGCCCGGCACGTCGAGCTCGGCGTCGATGCCGAGACCCTTCTCCATGGCCGCGGCAGTCGTGAAGAGCTTGAAGATCGAGCCGGCGCCGTCGCCGACCAGCGAGTACGGCTGGGGCTGCACGGTCTCGCTTGCGTCTCGATTCAGGCCGTAGGTGCGGCTGCTGGCCATCGCGACCACCGGATGGGAGTCCTGCCCCGGCGCGACTACGGACATGACCTGTGCGATGTCGTCGAGGTTCGGGTTGGCCGCCTCGGTCACCGATCGCTTCACCGAGTCCTGTACTGCCGGGTTGAGGGTGGTCTTGATCAGATAGCCACCCCTGTCGATCTGGTCGCGGCTGATACCCGCGTTGGCGAGGTACTGCAGCGCGTAGTCGCAGAAGAAGCCGCGGTCGTTGGCCGCGATGCAGCCCCGTGGCAGGCCTTTGGGTTCCGGTAGCACCCCTAGTGGCTTGGTCTTGGCCTCGCGGAACTCGTTGGCGCGGCTCGGGATGTTCTGGATCAGGGTGTCCAGCACCGTGTTGCGCCGGGCCAGCACGCCGTTGGGGTTGGTGAACGGGTTGAGCTTCGAGGAACTCTGCACCATGCCCGCCAGCATCGCGGCCTGCGAGATGTTCAGCTCGGCCGCATCGACGCCGAAATATGTCTGCGCGGCGTCCTGGATGCCGTAAGAGGAATTACCGAACGGGACGAGGTTGAGGTACCGGGTGAGGATCTCGTCTTTGGTCAGCTGCCGGTCCAGCGTGAGCGCCATCCGGATCTCACGGATCTTTCGGGCCGGGGTGGTTTCGATGGCGGCGCGGCGCTCGGCGTCGGTCTTGGCGACCACGAGCAGCTGGAAGTTCTTCACATATTGCTGATCCAGCGTTGACGCGCCCTGCTGGACCTCGCCGCTGCTGGTGTTGGTGAGGAACGCACGCAGCGTGCCCTGCCAGTCCACGCCTTCGTGTTCGGCGAAACGCCGGTCCTCGATGGACACGATCGCCAGCTTCATGTCGTTGGAGATCTTGTCGCTGGGGACCTCGAACCGGCGCTGCTCGTACAACCAGGCAATCGGATTGCCCGCCGCGTCGACCATGGTCGAGACCGCGGGCACCGTTCCTTCCACCAACTCCGCGGAGACGTTGTCGACGGCGTCGGCAGCGCGGTTGGATACGAATCCGAAACCGCCTGCGAGCGGGAACAACAACCCGGCGACGAGCACGGCGGCCAGCGCGCAGCTGCCGGCCAGCCTCGCGAGCGTATGTGTGATCGGCACGACCCCAAGACTACGGGGTGCCATCCGCGCCTTCTTGGCGGCATTTGTCCGATGGCCGGAACTGGTGATCCGCGAACCGGCATGGGCGTGTCGTGGATTCGGCTCTGGCGTGTCGGGGAACGGCATATCTGGAATCTGCCTGACCGTCCTGTGTGAGCCCGACTTTGCAGGGACGGACGTACCAAAAAATCTCGGGACGGTCTTGCGCAAGCGCTATACCTTTACCTAGATTGAGAACCCAGTGTGATAGAGCTAACACTCAAATGTGGAATGTGGTGCACTGCGCAGCGGGGTTTGGGTTGCTGCGGTGGTGGCACGCGATTCTGGAGCGCCGTTGACCGGTGTTCGGACTGCAAAGGGGCACACCAAATGCACATGACAACCCCCATCGCTCGATTGGACGTGGAGCAGGCCGAAGCAAGAATCGCCTGGGTAGCCCAGGCCCGATGCAAAGAAGTAGATCCCGATCAGCTGTTCGTCCGCGGTGCGGCGCAGCGCAAAGCAGCGACGATCTGCAGGCACTGCCCGGTGCTCATGCAGTGTGGTGCCGACGCTCTCGACAATCGCGTCGAGTTCGGCGTGTGGGGCGGCATGACCGAACGGCAGCGCCGCGCGCTGCTGAAGCAGCATCCGGAGGTGACATCCTGGGCCGATTTCTTCCAGGCCCAGCGCCAGCATCAGGTGGCGATGTAGTCCTAGCAGGTAGTCCTGGCAGAACAACGAAACAGAGCCCGCGGAAGCGGGCTCAGTTTCGTTTGAAGGCGGCTGAACGGTCAGTGAGTATCAGATGGTTGCCTGGACGGTGCGGGTGAGCTGATCGCCGACGGCGCGCAGTGCGTCGAGATCGGAAACCTCGAACGGAAGCGTGGTCACCGTGACGATCGGCACACGGGGATGCGCGCCGGTGAAGCGGTGCAGCAGGTGCTGTTCCCGCCTGTCGGTGGCAACCCGGCGCGCATGGACGCGCAACACCGCCGCGGTGAGTGGATCGGACTCCGTGAGCTGGTCGGCGGCGGTCAGCGCGTGATCGGCCGACAGCGAGCTGAGCGCTGGATGCGTCCGGTTCAGCACCAGCCCGGCCAGCGGCATGCGCTCGGTGGAGAGCCGATCGACGAAGAACGAGGCTTCGCGCAGAGCGTCCGGTTCCGGCGCCGCGACCACCAGGAAGTGCGTGCCGGGCTTCGACAGCATCGCGTAGGTGCGGTCGGCGCGGTCTTGGAAGCCGCCGAACAGAGAATCCAGCGACTGTAGGAAGTTCGCCGCGTCCTTGAGCATCTGTCCGCCGACGATGGTGGACACCGCGCGCACGGCCAGGCTCATCGCACCGGTCACCAGCCGGGTGACGCCGCGGCCCGGCGCCATGATCACCCGGATCATGCGGCCGCTGAGGAAGTTGTTCAGCCGCTTCGGCGCGTCCAGGAAGTCTAGGGCGTTGCGTGAGGGCGGGGTGTCCACCACGATCAGGTCCCACTCGCGCCGCTGGGCCAGCTGGCCCAGCTTCTCCATGGCCATGTACTCCTGCGTGCCCCCGAAGGATGACGCGACGGTCTGATAGAAGGGGTTGGCGAAGATCTGCTCCGCCTTCTCCGGGCTGGTGTGCTCGAGCACCATGTCGTCGAACGTGCGACGCATGTTGAGCATCATCGCGTGCAGCTCGCCTTCGGCTTCGGGGCCCAGTGCTACCCGCTGCGGGCTGTTGTCCAGGTCGGCGACGCCGAGTGACTGGGCCAGCCGGTGGGCCGGGTCGATGGTGAGCACCACGACCTTGCGTCCCTGTTCCGCCGCGCGTAACGCGATCGCGGCAGCGGTGGTTGTCTTCCCGACGCCGCCGGAGCCGCAGCAGACCACGACGCGCGCCGACGGGTCGTCGAGGATCTTCGACACGTCCAGCGGGGCCGCCACGGAGGGGTTCGGCGTGCTCATCGGACTCCCTGCGCGCTCAGATGTTCGGCTAGTTCGTAGAGTCCGCCCAAATCCATCCCGTCCGCGAGAGCGGGCAGGTAGAGCCGGGTCACGTCGACCTTGGCCAGTTCCGCCGCGCTGTCGTCCTGCGCCTGCAAAGTGGCCGAGTGTTCGACGGTTTCCGTGATCAAGCCCCGGAAATCATTGTCCGACAATGTGATTCCTGCGGAGCTCAGGCCGGTGCGGATGGCGTCGGAGTCGAGATCACCCTGCGCGGCCTGTGCACGCAGGTCGGGCGGTAGCTGGCCCTCGGTCGCGCGATTCACGATCACCGTGCCGATGCGCAGGTCGGCGGCCGTCAGCTCAGCGACGGCGTCGGCGGTTTCCTGCACCGGCAGCGCCTCCAGCAGTGTGACCAGGTGAATCATGGTCTGATCCGAGTGCAGCAGCTTCGAAACGCCCTCGGCCTGCGAGGCGATCGGCCCGCCCTTGGCCACCTCGACCATGGCCTGGGTGACGTCGAGGAAGCTTGCGATCCGGCCGGTCGGCGGCGCGTCGACCACGATTTCGTCGTAGACCCGCTTGCCGGCCTTGTCCACGCGGACCGCGCATTCTTTGATCTTGCCCGTCAGGATGACATCGCGAAGACCGGGCGCGATCGTGGTGACGAAATCGATGGCTCCCATCCTGCGCATCGCCCGGCCCGCCAAGCCCAGGTTGTAGAACATGTCGAGGTATTCGAGGAAGGCGTGTTCGATATCCAGTGCCAGCGCGGCCACCTCGCCGCCACCATCGGCGGTGGCGATCCTGGTCTCGGTCGGCGGCAGCGGTGGCAGATCGAACAGCTGCGCGATCGACTGCCTGCTTTCCACCTCCACCAACAGCACCCGGCGGCCTCCCGCGGCGAGCGCGAGTGCCAACGCCGCGGCCACCGTCGACTTGCCCGTGCCCCCTTTGCCGGAGACATAGTGCAAGCGGGCCTTTTCCGCGCGCTTCGGCCACCCTGTGTCCAGCCCCGGCTCCGCCGAAAGTGGCACTACTGTTGGTACTCCCACGCTCGCGAGCCTATAACCCGTTCTGAGTTCACGTCTGAGGGATCCGGCGAGTCTCGAGTCCAGGACGTGCAGCTGTATCAGACAATGCCGCTGGGGCAGCGGTCCCTCGGCAGCACGACATACGCACACATCGGACCTGGTGATGGGGAACCGTCGCCGAAATTGCGGACATGCCGTCGTCGCTGGTGATGTACGGGCCACGACGGTAATTGGTGCCATAGGGCCGACTCGGGTGTGACGTATGGAACGTCAGCATTGTCCACCTGCAAGGCCGCCGCCAGAGATCGGCACAGGGACTGTTGCAGCGTTCGGTGACGCACCGCCCGCCGGCTCGGACAACATGAATTGCCCGAAGATCCGCTGGCAGAGGACCGCGCAGGAGAAGATGATGTAGCGATGTTGGCTTCGGCGAGTACGAGCCGCTGCGAAGATCGGCGAGCTACTACTGCCGGCCGGATGGGCGACCTGACGACCGCCCCGCGATGGGTATGCAGTAGACACCCAGTCTGGAGACACCCCAGTCCGGCAGCATATAAATCGCCAGGCCAGCCAACATACGACCCACGAGATCGGTGCGGCAAGAAACCGTCGACCTCGGCAGACCCCCTCTTCCGAGCGAAGCTGTTCAGGGGCGCTCCGCGCTCCGCCGTGGGTGGGGAAATGCGCTATTTTCGTGTCAGCGAGACCGAGCATTGCCCGTCCGCGGCTCGGATGCGAGCAATCAAGTAGCCGCGAACACGCAGCGCCGCAGGCGCTGCGTGTTCAACACAGTACGCTCTCGCACATGAGTGATGCGACCTTGTGGGAGTACGCGACCGTGCCGCTGCTGACGCACGCGACCAAGCAGATTCTCGACCAGTGGGGTGCCGACGGCTGGGAACTGGTCACCGTCCTGCCCGGCCCGACCGGCGAGCAGCACGTCGCCTACCTCAAGCGGCCCAAGTAGACAGGGGATGACGCAGTGACCCGTTGGGAGAAGAATCTCGCCGAGCTCGGACTGACCCTACCCCCGGTTGTGGCCCCGGTCGCCGCCTACATTCCTGCGATCCGCACCGGATCGCTCGTCTACACCTCCGGCCAGTTGCCGTTCGTGGACGGCGAGCTGTCCGCGGTCGGCAAGGTCGGCGCCGAGGTCTCGATCGAGGCGGCCAAGGAGGCGGCGCGGCTGTGTGCGCTGAACGCGCTGGCTGCGGTGCATGATCTGGTCGGCCTGGATGCGGTGGTGCGGATAGTGAAGGTGGTCGGATTCGTGGCCTCCGCACCGGGATTCGGTGAGCAGCCGGTGGTCGTCAACGGCGCGTCGGAGTTCCTGGGCCAGGTGTTCGGCGACGCGGGCAAGCACGCGCGCTCCGCCGTCGGTGTAGCCGAACTTCCCAGGAACACTCCGGTCGAGGTCGAATTGATCGCCGAAGTGCTGTGATATTGGCCGCGCGGGCGCGGCGTGTTCGCGGCCCCCTGGTGGCTCGCGTCCGAGCGGCCGACGCTGGCGACTTCGTCGCGGACGCGTCGGCCGCTCGGACG
>NZ_JBFRFQ010000068.1:0-26989 GCF_052114905.1 Nocardia sp. 2TAF39 | reverse complement strand
GTTTGGGTTTCGGTGCAGGACCCGCTGACGGTTCTGGGGGTGACGGTGACCGGGCGGGAGTCCGCGGATGTGCCGGTACGCCCCGACGGGGCGCTGCCCGCTCATGTGGCGCAGCTGCTGGGTGCCGACGTGGCGGCGGCGGTAGAGGAGGTCAAGGTCGGACGTAGAAGACCAGCGACTGGTGAAAGTTCTGCGTCGCAACCGGACGACGGTGCTCGACAGGGCCGGGAGGAGGGAGACGAAACCTCCGCGCACGCCGACGGTTCCATGCTGGATCCGATCGAACCGGATGGGTTTGTCGCGTCCCCCATGGAACAGACAAATTCCGCCGCTCGGCGATCCCAGGTGCAACGGTTGTATGCCGTTCATGTCGAGGGCGGCAATGCATGGCGGCGGGCTCGTATACTTGCAAAGTTTTTGGACTTGCCGGATCAGCGGCTACGCCCGGAGTATCGGGAACCGGTGATCACCGAGCTTGGTGTGCTCGCAGACGGGCGAGGACGGGAAGCGAAGGAGGCGGCTGAGCTCCGCGAGGTGCTGGCTCGCCATGAGCAGATCTCGACGAAGATTGCCGAGTTGACCCGGCTCGACGGAGCCTGGTGGCAGGCGGCGTTGGTGCACCGCTTGGTGCAGGCCCGAGCGCGAGAGATCTCCGAAGCGCTGGATCGGCGGGATTCGGAGTCGACTGCCGAGCTGACGCGGCTGCGGAAAGCGGTCGAGCAGGCGGAAAGAGACCTGAAACGAGCCGATCGGCGACTGGAAGCGGGACTGTCGAAGCACCGACCGGGCCCAGAGTCGGTCGATCCGATCGAGGTGTCCGAAGATCCGTGCGGTGCCATGGCGATTATGGCGGTGGCGGCGCTCACTGGAAATCCGAATATCCAACTGGTGGAACGCGATACCTCGCTTTCGGGTACCTATGACTTCGAGGCATCGGCAGCGCTTGGTGCCCGCGAGAAGTTGGTCGAGGATTATTCGGAATTGCGAACGATTATTCCCGAGAATGGAATGGTGTACGAGGGTGAAAGTTATTCCGAGCCCTGGGGTGGTCATACCAATCTGATTGTCTCCCTGGGCGGGTATCCGATCGTGATCAGCAATGCCGGTGTAGTTATCGACGATTTTCCGCCGGTACCGAGCGGTGAACTGGCAGAAATTTCGACCTTCGTGCTCGGTCCGGATGGGGCAGCGCAATCACCGCTGTCGGAGGACAACCGTGACCGGTTGCGTGAGCTTTCACAGCAGCTGGGTGATTTGAAGGCAGCAGCTCCGGACGGCATGACCAGCGATGAGTTCCGAGCCACGATCGGCCGGAAGAAGCCCTGGCGAAGTGTCCGCCATGAGGCCAGGAAGGTGGAAGTAGCGGAGCGTAGGCTGCAGCGCGGCTCCGATGCTTCCGCGGGATCGCAGCAGCCGGTTCTCGCCGATCCGGTGATCCCGAAGGTGCTGGAACGGGTGCGTCAGCTGCTGGGAGAAGAACCTGCGCCGGATCCGCTACCGCCGGATCCGCGGCAGTCCACTGCGGATGCTGCTGCTGCGCGCAACGCCGAAGTTGTGATCAGTCCGGACTCCGCACCACAGGACCAGGCCGACCGGGCGACGGATTCCGCGGCAGCGCTGCAGGCCGAGAACAGCGGCTACGACCAGGTGCCGCCGCAACTGCCGCTGTGGCAGGCGGTGGCGGTGGACGCCGGGGTGCCGGTGGGCACGGTGCTGTGCGTGCAGAAAGGCATTGCGGTGCAACCGGAGATCGCCGCGGCGGTCACCGAGGCAGCACAGCAGCACGGGCTGAGCCTCCCGCCGACGGTCGTGGTGGACCCGGAGGCGGCGAAGGCTCCGTACCCGTATGCCACGCCGCAGGAAGTGGCTGCCGCGGCTGCGGTTTCGGTGGCGACGGTGCGAGAGGTGGTGTCCCGGCAGCAGCCGGTGCGCGACCTGTCGCACCGTCGTGCGCTGGCCGCGATGCTGCAGCTGAGCTACCGGGAGCGGCCCGCCGACCTGGGTGGGGTCGGAAACCGGGATCGGGTGGCCCGGGTGGCCGCGGCGGCCGAGGTGAGCGTCGCGACGGTCCGGCTGTTCCTGGACGGGCATATCGGCTTGGAAACACAGGATGGCGACAAGGTTTTCGAGGCGATCCAGGAAACAGCGAACTGGGCTCCGGCCTCGCTCGACGGACTGGCCGCGATGATCGGTGCCGGGCCGATGTTCACCGGTCTGGCGCGCAGCAGCATCGGCGAATCGGTATCCGAGCCGGCGGTCGACCACGGCGACGGTGCGGTCGAGGTGCCCGCGCCGGAGCTCACCGCGGCCGAAGTCCGGGAGGGGCTGCAGGAGATACAGCGACTGCTCGGGAAGTCCAAGACATCCGTGGCACAGCAGGTGACGACTGCTGCGGAGGTGCCGGTCGAGCAGGTCGCGAACTTCCTCGCCGGCCGCCCGGTGACTACCGTGGAAGGGGCGGACGCCGCTCAGCTCGAGCAGCGGATCCGGGCAGCCGCCGAAGAGCTGGGCCACCACCGGATTCCGGGGCCGGGGACGCAAGAAGCGGCGGCCTGGGTGGCCGGGTGCACGACCACATCGGTCGCCAATGTGCGCCATGGCCAGCCGGTGAGCGCGAACATGGAGCAGCGGGTTCGCCTTGCGGCCCGGATCGTCGGCTACCCACTGCCGGGCCCAGGGCAGGCACCGGCCGAATCGCCGACCGAGCCGCGCCGCAAGCCGCCTGGCCTTATCGGCCTGACGTTCGGCATGACCGTGCTGGCTACAACGCTGCTGTTCCAGAATCGGGCCGGCGGCGGCCGGGGCGATGATCCGGACCCGATTCCGGCAGTAGGCGACGGGACTGCGGAAAACGGTAATCCGGCATCGGAGTCGACCTATGTGCTGGACGGCGATCCGGCCATATTGCACGCCCAGCTGAACCCGTCGCCGGACGAGTTCCCGGCTAGCCGCGAGGGGTATCAGCTCCCGGTGGCTCCCGTGCTGAGCGGTGTTCCTGCGTCGGCCGTCGGCGCTGTAGACGGCGACCTGGGAATGTTGGAATCAGCCACGGAGGCCGTTCTGGCCGTCTCCGCAGGCGAACTGCGCCCGGGAAGCGTGCTCAGCGACACCGACGAGTCCGGAGTCGTCACCGAACGATTGCCGCTGCACACCGACACCGGCAGCGTCGTGGCGGAGGTGCAGGTCGACTCGAATGCTCCCGCGACAACGGCCGTGCGTATCGACCTGGACGCCGAACGTCCCGCTCGCGTTGCTGCGACCCGGGAAGTGGTCCGGACCCTGACCCAGGACTGGACCACCACGCCTACCGCCTTGTCGGCGGCCTTGGCTGGAGTGGAAGCGGAACTCGGTGCGGTCGCCTCCGCTGCCGCCGGTCGCGCGCAGGTGGCGGTCTCCGGTGAGCCCGGCAACCGCATGCTGACCATCTGGGTCCGCACCCGCCGGAACTTCACGAGTTGGACGGTGTCGGAGGCCGACGCGGCGGTGTCGGAGGCCGATCCGGCGAGTGCCCCCGCGCAGTTGCAGGAGCTGGACCGGCCGGGGGCTTCGGTGCGGATCGAGACCGTCCCGCTCACCCCGACCGGCGCGGAGATGCTGGGTATCCCCGCATGGGAGCAGCACCTGACTGGGCCGAATCGGGTCTGTGGTCGCGAGGTGCAGCTGAAGTTCCGACAGCTGATCGGGGACCGGATCGACCCGGTGGCCATGAGCCGGGGCCTGGCCACGGACGGGATGACCGACGCGGAATTCGCTACCGGCCTGCAGGCGGGGTGGCGTGAACAACCGTTCGGTCGGGGTGCGGCCGGCTTGCTCGCGGCGGTGGACGCGGTGCGCAATGGCGGGCTGGGTGCGGTCGCGATCGTGGCCGATCACGGCACGATCGGTGCGCATGCCGCGGGTGCGATGAAGGTGACCGAGAAGCTGCGCGCCGCGAACCAGGCTCTGCGGGAGGTCGGTCTCGGCGAGACGGTGGTGTTCGACGACGCCAACGGTGGCTGGATCATCGGTCACGAGGCGATCCTTGCCTGGGCAGCGCGGACCGGCGGTGCCGCCCGGATTCTCGGCCTCGAATTCGCCGAAAACCTGGAAGCCGCCGAAGAATTCGATCCCGACAACGCGGGATTCGGCCTGGAAGCCACCATCGGCGCGCAGCCCGCGCTGTTGGGCCCGTTGCGCGTCGGCGCCGACCCCGTGGCGCAGGTACAGGGGTTGATAGACGCCCAGATCGTGGAACAGGCATATCGGGGCGAGCGGGAACTCGAACTGGATCTTTTGCTCAGACCGGGAATGCGTGACGGCGTGAGCGCGGGTGCGGCGCAGATAGCCGATCTGCTGCGAGCGCGCAACTGGCCGGAAGACCAGGTCGAGGCCGCCCGCAAATTGGTGCGCTACGCCGCTCACGATGTTTTCGACTACTTGGAACGCTATCGGACGTGGGTCGAGCAGTCCGGGAAGCCGGATCCCACCGTGCCGCCGGTGAAGATCCTGGTCAAGACCGCGACCGGACCTCGCGGTCACCGGACTCTGCATGTCTCTGTCGAATCTTCCATGGCCCGGGGAGCGGAGTTCGGCGACGGTGTGAGGTTTGCCGGATACGGCAGCAATGATGTCGGTCCGCTGACCCGTGAAGTGCTGCGGTCGGTCACCCACAACAGCATCGGCACCGGAATCGGCGTCGAAAGTGGCATCACGCAGTGGGGTGAGGTGTGGATGACATTCCACGCTCAACCGGACCGAAGTCGGCCGCCGTATCCGCGATCCCCCCTGGACGGTTGGGACCAGCCGCGGCAGCAGCCGAGTGCGCGAGAACAGCGCAAGCGCATCGTCGATGCGCTCTTCGAGGAATTCCACATCAGGGTTTACGGCTGGGACGATGACGAGATTCCGGTGCATGCGCTCGAGTCCGTCGATCGTGCACTGCGCGACCGCATCGCCGAATACGGCACCGCGTTCCATCTACGTGATGTGCATATCGTCAGTTCCAGCGGGCTGCTCGGCACAGCGGATACCCGGGGAGTGAATTCGTCCGGCACTGTCGGAACCTACGGCACGATTACCCTCAGTCGGGAAATGCTGGTCCATCCGGAGCCGGCCGCCACCCAGGTTTTCGAGGCCGGAAAACCCGGTTTTTTTGCCAGTGTTTCCGACTTGTTCGCGCCGTGGGCGGGCAACGAGATCTACCGGACCGTGGTGCACGAGTTCACCCACGTGCTGGACCGGTCCGAAGGCGGCCGGAAGAGCGGCGACCTTGCCTCGGCGTTGCGCAAGGCGTACCGGATCTTCCGCAGGGAAGGGCTGATCGACCCGAAGCTGAGCTATCGGGAATGGGTGCGGCAGCTTCCGGGATACGGCTTCAAGGAAGAACAGGTTCCTGCCGTCCTGAAAATGCTTCGGTCGAGCCGGATTACCGCGCTGTTCAAGAAGCTCAACACCGCCGAGGCTTTCGCGGAGGGCGCGCTCGAGGGCTTGACGAACGGTAAGCTGCCGTTGTCGCATCCGTCCCGAATTGTGCATGCGATGACGCATGGCTTCTCGCCTACGGCGATTGCCGAGTTGCTCGTGCAGTGGGGCCACGAGACCACCGATGGTAAACAGGCGGACACGGCGCCGTATCAGCGGCCACAGCCGGACATCGACAACAACCAGGTGGTATCCCACCTCCGGGCTGCCGAGCATCTGGCCGACAACCGAATCTGCGGCGGCGAGTTGCAGCTGAAGTTCGAGCAGCTGCTCGGTGCCCGGAAAGCCGATGGCATCGAACCGATTCCGGTCGATCGGCAGCTGGCTTTGGCCGGTATGACCGACGTGGACCTGGCCGCCCACCTGCCCGCGGGTCGGCGGGCCGGGTGGCGGGCGGAGCCGTTCGGCCGGGGTGCAGCCGGGGTGCTCGCAGCCTTGGCTGCGGTGCGCGACGGTGGTCGCGGCGCGGTTGCACTGGTAGCGGACTACGGCGAGATCGGTGCGCATGCCGGCGGATTCATGCGGGTTACCCAGGCGTTGGCGGCGGCGAACCCGCAGCTGCGGGTGGGACAGGTGGTGGCGTTCGACAACGCCGACCCGTTTGCCCGCCGCAACGGGGGTTGGATCATCGATCCCGAACAGATCGCGGCCTGGGCGGTGCGCTTCGCCGGCCGTAACGCGGTGATCCAGGGCCTCGAACTCGACGAGGAACTCGAGCCGCTGGTCGAATTCGCCGACCGCCCGAGTGTCGGCATCGAAGGCCCGATCGGTGCGCCGGTGGACGAGGACTTCGGGGTCGGCCACTCGGCTGGCAGCGACCGCTACACCTTCTCTGATGTCAGTGGCGCCGAGCGGGTTTCGGCCGAGTTGGATGCCAATGGGGTGTTGACTTTCCAAATCAGGGCCGGGTATGACACGCCCAGTGCGCAGCGGTTGTTCGATGACATGATGGCGCACTTCGGGGACCGGGTGCGTGGGGTCCGGGTGACTTGGACTCCGGACGACGTCGGGCAGACCGCGGGGCTGGCGAAGTTCAACGAACTGGTCAGGCAGTGGCAGGATGCCGGCGGCCTGGTCGGCGTGGACGAGGTGCTTCGTACGGCGGCGGGCGGTACCTGGACCGGGCGGATGCTCGCCCGTGAGGGCTATGGCTTCACCGCGATCACCATCGAAAGCATGGTGGGCTCGCCGGGAGGGTGTATCTCGGCGACGGTGTCGTTCACGTGGCCGAAACAGGTTGCCGCGCCGCAGCAGGAAGTGGTCAGCGGGATGGTCGGCACCCTGCTGGGCAACGACGAAGTGCAGCTGCCCGGCGAACAGGTCGGGGTGGAACGGGCCGGCCCGGGTTGGCGCGTCCGGGGAATGTTGCGCAAGCTGCTGCACAGCAAGCACATCGCTGCGGCACAGGTGGGTTCCGCGAAACCCGGCGTGCTCGACTGGGACGGCTCGGTGCCGAAGTTCATCGAACTCGTCGAACCTGCGGCTGATGGTTCGTTGCCGCTGTTGGTGATGAGCGCATACCCGGACCGGACCGCGCTCGCCGTGACGGTGCCGCGGGGCCGGGCCGACCGGGTCGGACTCGCGATGAACCTGCTGCCGGATCTGATTCCGGACTGGTGGGACCCGAAGGGGATCGATCGGGTGTTGGCTGCGATGGTGCGGCACACCGGCGGCCTGGCCGCCGCGGTGGGAACTGGCGGCGAAATCGTCTTCACCGTGACCGGCGAACCCGGCGATCGGCGGCTGACGATCGTTATCGCGCAGTACGAAGGACCGGTCCGAACCATCGCGATCGACGAACGCAGCGGCGAACTGGACGTCGACTTCGATCCGCCGGCCGGGACCGGTGAGCGCACCCGGCCCCGAGCCGTCAAGGCTCCGCCGGAGCGGGAGCCGGTGACCGCGGCACAGGTCGAGGCGATCGAACGTCGCGACGAGCTGGCGCAAGAACTGGGCATTCCGTGGGAGCATGCCGCGGCGCGTCTGGACCAGGACCGCCACGACCTGGCCCGGCGGTTGGGAATAGATCCGCTACACCTGCACTGGCCGAACCTGGTGCGCGACGTCTTCGGCCGGGTCGACACCATGCTGTCGTATCTGGACGACGAGGCCTGGCGGACCGTGCACGAGACGCGGCCGCTCGGTGCGTTGGCGGAGTGGTTCAAGACCACCCTGGAGCAGGGCTCGCAGCTCAACGCCGAGCACGCCCGGAAGCAGGGATTCGAGATGCGGTCCTGGCAAGGTAGTCCGCCGGACCCGAAGCAGTGGTGGGATCCGAGCCTGGCGGAGCTGCTCGGTGTCTCGAAGCCGAAGCTTTGGGTCAGCAACGGCAAGGAGTCGCCGCTGAGCCATCTCGCCACGATGGGCAATGACCTGACGGTGACCTTGCTGGGCAAGCTCGCCGGGAAAATCGTGCGGCTGACCGAGCTGGTCGATCTGGTCGACCGCACCAACCCCCACGCAACCGCGCTGAAGCTGGATCGGCTGCTGACCGAGCGCGCCGCGCAGCGCAAGGCGGCGGCCGACACCGCGGGCCACGATCTGCTGTGGACGCCGCTACCCGGCCATGAGGAACGCGATGTGGCGGCCCGTCGGGTGCTGGCGGTGGTTGCTCAGATTCGCAGGTGGGCACCGTATTTGGTGGCGGACCTGGACGGTGTGACCGAGCAGACCCTGACAGAGGGCCGGCTGGCGGCGGTGTTGGATCAGGTGCGCGCCCTGCCGTTCGGGCCGCGCAGGGTCGATGCGTTGTTCGAGGAGCTGGAAGACCACGCTCTGGACTTCCAGGCGAAACACCGCGTCCTGGTGGAGTTCCAGGAGTACCTGCGCTGGGGCGCCGAAATCGGGCGACTGAGCACGATATTGGCCGAACTCGGACCGTCGGAGGTGTCCACCGAGGTCTTCGACAGTCTCTCCTACGAAGCCAAGCATGCCGTCGCCCGTGCTGAAAGTTCCCGTGAAGGTCTGGTTTTCGACACCGAGACGGCTGCCCGTGCTCAGTTCGCGGGCTCGGATGGTCGCATCCGCACCACGAATGCTGTGCTGCTGGTCGATCGACTGACCGTCGATACCGAACTCACCGCAGCGAACCCGGACACCTGGCGGCGCACCCGGACCGTCGCGCCGGGCAGCCGGTGGGCACTCGCGCCGTCCTCGGCCAGCCGAATCGCCGGCCGGGAACGGCTGCACCTGTGGGTTCCCGGTGGCATCGAGGTCGACTGGGACGGCTACAACCGGCAGCTGAACGTCCACGAGGAGTTGCAGTGGGTCCCCACCCGCGTCTTCGAGGATGCCGACAACCTGCGCCATGTCTACGGCGTCGCCCGTCGCCGCTGGGCTACCGCGGCACATGTGGCCCGGTTCGCCGGGATCAGCCAGTCGACGCTCTACCGGGCCCTGTCGCGCAACCCCGAACACATCGCCCAGACCACTGTGGAGCTGGCGCGCGCGGCCGTCCGGTTCACCGGCTTCCGCCCGGTTCGCCTGGACATCAGCCACATTCACGGCCCACAGGCCGAGACGACCTCCTACGCGGTGCCGGAAGACTCGCCCAGTGCGGTGGCCACGGCTCGCGCGGTCGCGCCCAACCAGTGTGGCCCGCTGCTGCTGCGGCTGCTGCAGGCGCAGAACCCCGACATCGACGCGCCCGACAACGTCGGCCTGGGCGGCATGTACGTCAGCGACATCGTCCGCCGCCTGCCCGGCGTGGACGATCCTGCCGAGGCCCTGGCCCTGGGCCGCCGGTTCCAGGTCGGCGATCAACACCCACACCAGCATGCGGAGCAGGCCCTGCGCCAGTTGGTCGCCTCCTTGCGCGAGGACCAGCAAGAGGGCGTCGGCATCCTGCTCTTCGACCGCTTCGGTCAGGAGATCGCCGGCGTCGAAGGCCACGCGCTGCGGCTGGTGTGGCGGGATGGCGATGTCCACCTCGAAGACCCGGGCAAGGGCATCCGCGGCCCGCTGCGGGAAGTCGGCGACCCCACCGACCCGGCGGTGACCGGCTTCCTCGCCCTGGCCCACGACGCCAACGGCAAACCCATCGCCATGGCCGCCGGGGATGTCACGCTGGAAGGGGAGGCTGGCGGGGAAGGGGTGCCGGACTTCCGGGTCGGGTTGGAGTTGACCGGACGCCACCGCAGGCCGGAGCCGGTCGTGATACCGGGTGGGGCCGAAGCGCAGGCCCGAGTGCGGGCGGTGTCGGATGCGCTCGACACTCTCGATGCGAACGTCAGGGCGGAGATCAACCGGGTGCTCGACGGAGCGCTGAGTCTTCCCGGGACCCGGCTGCGACCGGCGCGGGCGCCCATCGGAGGGCGGCTGATCACCGTCGTCGACTCGGCCGGTGCGCTGTTGACGGTGCGGATTACCGGTCCGGACGTTGCGGTGGACCTGCCGTGGTCGGGACTGTCCGAGCTGGACGAACGCACCCGTGGCCTGATCGTCGCGGCGGCGGTCGATGCACTGCACCGGGACAAGACCGCCCCGGAACGGCTCGGTGCGATCCGGCCGGTGGTCGGGCTGCGCCGCCACAGCATGATGGTGCTGCAGGAGCGCAGCGCGGATCCGGCAACCGCGCAACTGCTGCGCTCCGGCTCGGCGACGCGCACCCGATTGCACGCCGAGCTCGCGGCGGCGCGGGCGGCCGCGGTGAAGCTGCTGGCTGTGCCGCGCCCGGCGGGCGAGACGACCGCGGCAGAGCTGCAGCAGCTGGTCGCATCGTTGACCGCCGCGGGCAGGGAGGTGCCTGCCGAGCTGAATCAGCCTTTCGAGCTGCTGATTCGGCTCGAGGAGATCGAGCATCACGAAGAATTGACGCGGCGGCTGTCGACACTGCAGCACCGGTTGTTCGACGCCTTCCAGCGGGCGCGCCGCGGCACCGGCACCGTCGAAGAATTGCAACGAGTAGCGGACGCGGTCGCGCGCATCGATACGATCGCCGCGGACCTGCTGGCGCAGCGGAATCGAGCGCCGCGCCTGGAGCCGGTCCGGGGCCGCACGGTCGCGGAGATGCTGGCGGACTATGGCCTGCTGACCGATCAGATCCCGATCAGTGCGAATCTCATGGCCTGGTTGCGCGCCGAGCGTGACCAAGTTCGGTTCGAGCTGGCCGGCCGGCTGGGCAGGGGGGAAGTACCCGAGCCATCGGCCTTGACCGAGGACGACCCGATCTTCCTGAGCGATGCGCAATTGGAGGCCGTGGCGCCGACTCCGGCGATGCCGCTCGACGATGCCTTGATCGTGCTCGAGGAGGCATCCACCGCGCCCAAGCCCGCTTCGCTGATAGCCCTTGACCCGGAGGCGGCGCGTCAGGCCTTCGCCAATGCCGAAACGTTGGGCAAGATTCCGCATGAACCCACCGTGCGGGTGCCCGACCTCGCGGACTCGCAGCGTTGGGTGGCGCAACCGACGGATGCCGAGCCAACGGATCCGAATGCCGACACGGTGTCACTGCCGCGGCAGCAGAGCCTCCGGGATCTGACCGCCGCCGAGTTCAGCGAGAAGTGGAGTGCCCTGGCCGCGGATGCCACCCGGTTCCAGGAACTGCGGCGACTGATCCTGCACATGAACCGGCTACACGACCATGCGCAGGAGCTGGCGCTGCTCGAGGCCGACCTGGCCGCCGAATGGCAGTCCCCGCAGCTGCAGGCGGTATTGACCCCCGTCGTCGAACCCGACGACGGCAGTATGTCGAAGGGCGTCCGGGTCGCGAAGGTACTGGCGCCGAACCCGACCGATGCGATGGCGCCGGCGCTGGAGGCCTGGCAGTGGGTCATCGAGCAGCTGGCGGACTGGCCGAGCGCCAGGGTCGATATCGTCGGGCCGGAGTTGGCCAGGGTGGTCGAGCGGGCCGCCGGCGAGGGCCGGCTGGTGACGGTGCTGTTGGAACAGACCGATACCAAACCCGCCCGGACCGCGCGGATGTGGGTGCTCGTCATGCACCCAGCCGGCACCGACGCCGCGGTGGCGGACTTCGACAGCACCGAGCCCGCCTTCGAGATCGGGTTCGAGCTTGCCGAGACCCCGCGGTTGCCCGCCGAGTTGCAATCGGCGCTGAGCTCGGTCTCCTACCAGACCCTCAGCAACGGCGATGAACGTGCAATCCTGGTGCGCTCCAAGCAGATCCCGCAGATCGCTGCCGCGCTGGCCGAGCACGCCAACCCTGACCTGGCACTGACCCCCGAAGAAAACCGGGAGCTCCTCGAGGCCGCGCTGCGTCAGTTGGTGATCGCCAACCACCTTGGTCTGGTGGCCGACGAGCCCACCGAGCTGAGCGCGGAGAACGTAACCTTCCCGGTCGGTGCCGAGGCAGTGCGGCTGCGGGTCTACGCGCTGCAGGAGGACGACTTCAAGGCAGGCATGCGTGGCCTGGGGCTGGTCCGGAAGACCGATGTCGGTCCGGTCGTCCTGGACGAACTCGTCGCCGCGGTCAAGCGAGAGCAAGAACAACCCCGGTCGAAGCAAGCCCGCCCGGCCGAGCAGGTCGAGGCGCCGAAGCCGCCGCCGCGGGAAGCGCCCGAACCGGTGTCCTATGCCGAGCGGGTGGCCGCGATTCAGGAGGCGCTGCGGTCGACCGAACCCACCGTTGCACCCGACCCGGACGCGCAACCTGCTGGCAACCCGACCCCGCGGGATGCGGTCACCGACCCGATCCAGTCACGGCGGCTGCTGTTGGAGGAGCAGACGGCAAAGGCTCTCGCCCAGCACGGTTTCGAGGTCTTCCAGAACCCGGAGGTGTCCGGCTCCCGCAACCCGGACCTGCGGATCGGACCGGGCGAGGGCCGGATCTTCGACACCTACTCGCCGATCTCGAACAGTGTCGACACCATCCACTACGGCATCTACTACAAGGTCGAGGTCAAACGTCAGGCCGGCCGGATCATGGTGAACCTGGCCGATACCGACGTCACGCCGGAAGCGATCAACGCCGCACTGCGCAGACACCAGATCCCCGGCTTGCTCGAGGTCTTGGCGGTCACCAAGGAAAACGAGGTCGTTCCGGTATTCCGCCGCGCAACCGACCTCCCGGACCGGGAATACGCCGATTCCGACCTGCCCGAGTCGGACCCGGTCGACAGCGAGGGGACGGCAGGCTACCGGCACATGGTCCGGGAGGACTTCGGCAACTGCGCGCTGGACGGATTGCGCTACGGCGCAGAAGAACTGGGCCTGCCGATCGACCCCACTTTGCTGCCCGCGTTCGGCCCCGACGTGGTCAAGTACGGACTGGACCTGGAGCTCGCCGCCCGGGTGCGGGGCGCGAAACCGCGGGTACTCGGTTCGGTGGCCGAGATGGCAGAGCGGATCCCCAAGGGTGGCGCCACCGACGGCGTGGTGAAGTGGGCCGAGGCGCGGATCGGTCACCTGTTCGTCCTGAACCGGGACGACACCGGGCAGCTCTGGGTATTCGAACGGCGCGCCGGCCTGGTGCAGCGGGTCAAGTTCGAGGAGTGGGAGCACAACCCGGACGAACTCCATGCCGACCTGGTGCTCGGCATGGAATTCGATGCCGCCAGGCAGCCGCTGGACGCTTTGGCGGCCGACGAGGAACTGGTGCTCCCGGAGCTGAACGGCGAGCGGCTGGGGCTGTGGGGTGCACCGCCCGCGACACCCGATGGCAGCGCCGGAGCGGAATGGCAGCGCCGGTTGTTCCTGCGCTATCGGAATATGGTGCTGGCGCAGGTGGCTCCGCGGGCACAGGGGCAGCAGAACCCGCCGGGGCTGATCGAGGACGTCCTGCGGAAAACGTTCCGGAAGCTGAGCCGTGAGGCAATCGGGCAGCCGGCGGACGCAGATCTGAGTGCGCGCGCGGTACAGCTGGCGTTGGAAACACTGGAATACGAGCAGTTCCGATACGGATTCCGGCGATTCCGCGTCAGCATCGCCGAAGACGCGACTAATGCCGATGCCTATTCGGCGCTGTCTCGGGCCAGCCTGCGTCAGATGTGGGCCGGTATACAGCGGCTGTCAGCGGGAGAGAAGCAGGCAATCCTGTTGCGCTACCTCGCCGGAGTGCGGGGGACCGGGCTGAGCGAACTGATGCCGGTCGGTGAGACCGCCACGAAGTCGATGTTGCGCCGTGGGGTCCGCGAGATCGCGGCTGCAGTACAGACCGAGCAAGCGCAGCACCCGATCGAGGTTGAGCAACAAGAGTCCGTGCAGTCCCGACCGGATGCCCCGACGGTGACCTTGGCCCAGATTGCGGACGAGGCCGGTGTCAGTATCACGACGGCGCAACGAGCTGTCCATGACCGCAGGGTGGGGATAGCAGAGCAGACCCGGCTCCGGGTGCGGGAAATCGCCGCGAGACGTGGTTATCCGATGGGGGACAGGGAAATAGCGCGGCCTGGAGATCTGTCCCGGCGGGTCACTTTGACGGATCTTTCGGAAGCGTCCGGGCTGGGGCTACGCGATATCCATGACATCCTCGCGGGTAAACAGATACCGCGGCTGGCGACCATGAAGCGGCTGCGAAGGGCAGCCGAACAGATTGATTTCGATTTCGACGGCGCGACCGAGAAATCGAGCGCGAAAAAACCGCGAGCCACCCTGGAACAGGTGGCTCGTCGGGCCGGCGTGAATATCGGTACGGCCAGCCGGGTGATCCGGAACTTGTCGGTGGCACCAGGAGAGGCCGCGGCGGTGATGAAGGCCGCTGTCGAGCTGAATTATGAAACCACCAGTACCTACATCCGTCGTGCTCCGGATCAGGTGCTGTGGTCGGAGCACCTGCACAGCCCCGGGGAACAGATCTGTGGCCGGCTGGCACAGATGCAGGCGCAGGACTTCCTGGGTGCCGCGGGCGACGGGATCCACCCACTGATGGATCCCACCGTCGCTACCCGCGGCATGACCGGCGATGAATACGCAATGGGCTTCGATGCCGATTGGGCTGAGAACCCGTTCGGCATCGGCACCGCCGGATTGGAAGCGGTTGTCGAACATGTCCGGGACCACGACGGCTTGATCGCGGGCACGATGAACTTCGGTGCGACCGGCGCGCATGCGTTTGTGGTGTTCAAGGTGACCCAGGATTATCTCGACCGCCACCCGGAATCGGGGTTGACCCTGGACGAGGTCGTGGTATTCGATAACGCCGCGGGTGGTTTGCTGCACGGCAAGGCGGTGCGGGACTGGGTACTGCGTGCCGATGACGAAGAAGTCGGCGAGGTGCACGGGATCATTTTCGGCGCTGCCGGTGAGCCGGAGTCCCGTCTGAACGGCGGAACTCCGACCCCCGGTCGCGGCCCGACCGGCCGACGGATCGGCCACCGGCCTGAGCTGCCGCAAAGCCCGGAACCCGGGTCGGACGCCGACCCGCCGGATTCGCGGGCCGACATAGCGGACATCGGTCCGCAGGAAGGCGCGGATGGCATCGATCCGGACTTGCCGGAAGCGATTGCCGAAGTATCGAATCAGGCCGACCCGGCGGCGGTTGCCATGCTCCGCTGGGCATTGCGCCACGACCTCCCTGCGTTGTGGGCCTGCCTGGATGAGCTGCCGACGCTCACCACCGTCGACCTGCTCGAGGACCGGCGCGGTGTTACCTCTGCGCTGGCCGAGCTGTTGCGGGCCCGGCTGGGGTTGTCACGTTCTGCCGAACCGGAGCTCGGTGGCGGTCGGATCACTCAGGCGGATGTCGCACGTGCGGCCGGGACGACTCAGCCCTTGGTCTCGGATGCGCTGCGGGGCAAACTGCGGGCGTTGACCCAAGAGCGTGCGGATCGTATTCGCGCGACGGCCTTCCTGCTGGGATATACGGACCCGACTCCGATGCCAGCGGTCACCGAAGGTGAGCGGGTTTACCAATCCGATGTCGACGAGGCAACTTTCGCGGATAACCGCAAGTTGGCCGCCGCAGCCAGGGCGGGCGACGAAGCCGCGCTGGACCGGCTGGTCGAGCGCCACCGGTATCCGGTGTACCGGCGGGTTGCCGGTGTCACCGGCAACCGGACGGTAATCGACACCGTTGTCGCCGAGGCGCTGCTGCGGATACGGCACGGCATCGGAACCTTGTCGGCGAGCCAGGATGTATCCGGTTGGGTCGACTCGGTCGTCACGCAATTGCTGCATGGACAAGAAGAATCCGAACAGGTATTCGGCCTGCGGCAAGCGTTGGAAACAATGGCGACGACCGATACGCAGCGCTGGGTGCTGTCCCAGGCCGATGCCGACGAGCTGCACCGCGCGCTGTCGGCACTGAGTCCCGCGCGTCGCGCGGTGCTGCTGTCGGTGATCGGCAGTTCCGAGAAATCCCATCCCAAGGCGCTCGCCGCGGCCGCGCGATCGCTGGGCATGGACGTCGACACGGACGCGGTCGATCGGATGGTGGACAACGCGATCCGGCAGTTGACCGCGACGCTCGACGCCGGCGCAACCGATCCCGGTGACCCTGTTTCCGAGCTGACCGATGCGGAAGCGTTTCTGCTGCTGGAAGCCGTCCACGAACACGACCGAGCCGTGTTGGAACCCCATATCGCGCACCTCGGCTACGACGAATTGCCATTTTTCACCCTGTTTTTCGATGAGGGTGCGACCTACGCGGAGATGGCGCGACGGCTCCGGTTGCCGGAAGAAGAGGTTGTCCACAGGCTGAATGAGCTCGCCCGCGGAATGGTCGGCCGACTGCCTGCCGGTCTGCGGGACTGCTACCCCGAAGCGGGACAGCTGCGGCGCGCGGAATGGGCAGATGTGGCGCGTGAAGCGGGGGTCGACGAGTCCGCCGCCGAACTGATCTTCCAAGGCCGCGACGACCAGGCCGACCCGGCGGCGCACCGGCGGGTGCAGGCGGCAGCGCAGCGGCTCGGTATGACCCGTGCCCGCCCGGCGGTGGTTCTCGACGCCACTGCGGCGGCGGATCTGCCCGAGGTAAGGCCGCCGGTGGCAACTATTCGCGACGCTGTCGAACCGGAGCAGCCGCAGCGGCGCGAAAACGATCTGGCCGCGATCGAGACCGCACACAAGAAAGACCTGACGGTTGCCGCTCGCCAGCTACCCGGTCAGAGTGAGCAGCGGGTGGACTTCCGCCGGAAGAACCCGGTGACGCAGGCACAATTGGCCGCGGTGGCCGGAGTCAGCCAGGCTGTGGTGAATCGGGTGTTGAAGGGCGACCCCAAGGTCACCCCGGAACTGGCGAAGCGGGTGTGGGTCGCGGTCAAGGAGCTCGGGTACCAGAAGGTCGGGCGCTCGGTCACTCAGGCGGATGTAGCGCTCCGAGCCGGGGTGAGCCTGTGGGTGGTGTCTCGGGCCCTGCACGGTGACCCTGCGGTGCAGGAATCGACGGTGCGACACATCCGACGGGCCGCTGCGGAGCTGGGGTATCACGCGGATGCACTTGCGGAGCAGACCACGGACTCGGTGCGCGATGAGGCTACCCGGGAGACTGCGGCAGTCGCGCTTCCGCAGCAGCCGACCGACGGTACCGCTTCGTATCTCCGTTCCGATGCCGTCGAGGATGAAGCAACGGATCTTCCTGCTCCGGATTCGGCGGGCGATGCGCAGGTGCAGGCTTTCGGTCGGTTGCGTGGGCGGTTCGAGGCCACGGTGTACCGGCGATTGGTACAGCTGACCCAGTTGCCGACGATGGCTCGTGCGTTGACCCAGGAAGTGTTCGAGAAGGCTCGGGTGAACCCGGATATCGACTCCGAGAAGTCACTGCTCGCAGTGACTCATCGGGTGTTCGACAGCAACTACGAGGCAGTGCACGCCGAGCATGTCAAGCAGCGGATTCTGGCCGCTTTCTCAGCCGGAAAACATGTGTCCGAGGTGGATCCGCGCCGCACGGCGCTGCTCGAGGCGGATGCCCGGGGGTTGGTGGACCTGCTCAGGGGCTTTTCCCGTGTTGCGCCGGAGCTGAGACGGTATTTCCTGACCGGCGAATCACCGGCCGGGTGGTCGGGGACTGATTCCGAATTTCCCCTGGTGTCGATGCGGCTGCGACGGCTTGCGGCCAGGTTGGGGCGGGCGTTGCTCGGCGAGTCGGAGTCCGATCCGGCCGAGGCCGAGACTACGACGGACCCCGCCGAGCCGATCGAGCAGCCTGCTGCGGGGATGTCGATGGGGCAGGCTTGGGCGATCGTCGAGAATGCGTTGGAGTTCCGGCTGGCTACTGTGCTGGATCGAATCGCGGATTTGCCGCCGGCTCAGAAAACCTTCGCTGAACTGAGGCTGCTGGCGGGATACACGGTCGAACAGGTTATCGCCGAGACGGATTCGGGACAGCAAGCTGTCCACACTCTGCAGCAGCGAACTATTCTTACGTTGGCGAAATCTGTTGCGCGCGAAGCTGACCTCCGACCCACTGTGCACCGGGTACTGCCCGGTGGGGAAATCCGGATGGGTGAGGCATGGGCGGTCGTCGAAGACGCGTTGGAAAACCGGCGTCAGCTGGTATTGGACTTGATCGCGAACATGCCCGAGCGGCTGCAGTTATTCGCCGGACTTCGGTTGCTGGACGGGATGGATTCGGCATCGACCCGCGAGGCCATGGGTGCGGGCCGGCATGGGGTCGACGATCTGCAGAAGCGGGCGCTACGCGGTTTGGCGGCGCAGCTGTCGGTGGACAACGCTTCGCTGTCCACCGTATGGGAGCTCGTCCGCACTGCCGTAGCAACCCGGCGGGGGGTAGTAGCGAAGCTGATTGCCCAACTGCCTGCTCGAAACCGGGAATACCTCACGCTGCGGTTGCTGTCGGGTTTGACGGTCGAGCAGACCATCCAGGTGATGCGGATCAGCAAGAGTCTGGCCTACAACCTGCAAAGTCGGTTGTTGCGACCGTTGGCCAGGGAACTGTTCCGATCAACGGCGCCCAAGGGCGGTGGTCACCTCGCGCTGAACGGGTGTGTCCCGGAGGCTTTCGTCCAGTTGGAGCGGGAACAGGGCCCGGACCTGGTGAATTGGCGAAAGCTCGGCGAAGTTACCGCGGCAGGGGTGTCCGGGGATCGCATCGTCAAAGCACTGCGCGGGCATCGTCCGGTCGAGTTCCGAAGCAGGCAGGCCGTCGCCGAGGAGCTGAAAAGCCGTAAAGCCGGAGCGACAGCCGTGGTATTCGAGGAGTACGACGGCATCGGAATGGGTCATGCGCTGACGCTGGTGCACGTTGGTGGCGGGCGGATCATGGTGTCGGAAAACGGCCGCAAGAAAAATTTCGTGCCGGGCCGCCAGCCGGCCGGGGTGACCAGATTGTGGGCAGCAGTATTCGAGGACAACGCCGCGGTGAAATTCCCGACCGTTCCCGGCTGGCGGCGGCGGGCATTCCCAGCCGACCTGCACTTCGGTCGGGGTCCGCACGAATCGGGAGATATTCCGGAAGATCCGGAGAATGGCCACCGACCGCCGTTCGATCAGCAGGTCCTGGATCCGCCCGGCCCGTCGCGCGGGGCGCAGGCACGGCCGGACCTGCCCATCCCGCCCGTGGCGACCGCGACGCTGGTCCGACGTGACCTGGTAGGAGTCGCTGTCGACCCGTGGTCGCGAGAACCGCGGTCGGAGGACGAGACCGCCGGGGTGGTGACCGGTGTCGGCGAATCGGGTCAGCAGTCCGCCGCAGTGGCAGTGACCGCGGATGACAGTGGACCCGGCAGCGCCGCTCTGGTGCTGCATGCGGTCGAGGCGAAAGGCCTCTGGCACGAGGAAATCAAGTCGGTAATGCCGACACCACTGATCCGTGTCGCATTGAACGATTGCACCGCGGAATTCAAGATTGTCTACAGCATTTACCCAGGATCTTACGTCCAGGTCTTCGTCGTCTACACCCATCCGCCGTTGACGGACGGCGACTTCCACATAATTCGGCGACTGCTCGAATCCGCGATGCTCGACCGGTTCCCGGGGCACCGCATCGAATTCGAAGAGTATTACCTCGGTGGTGCCGGACCGACGCGGGACATCGCCTCGACCGAACATCCCTTCCGGACGACGAATTGGACCCCGGCCGAGGATGGTTGGCAGGCCGAGCTGGTATTCGAGACAGATGGGGCGGATCCGGACGACCGCTACGACGAGGACGACCCGGATGGTCCCCAGAACGGGGCCCAGATCGCGGGCAGCTGGCTGACCGAACGGTTGACCGAAACCAGTTGGGGCACCCCGGAACGGATCGCAACCGCAAGTGCGGCACTGCGCGCGTTGACCCCGGAGGCGGCGAACGCGGACACCGGCGAGGTTCGGATCACCCTGACGGCAACCGATCGCACCGGCGCGATCCGGGTGGAGCTGCTCGAGAACAACACTGGTCCCCACAATTTGGCCGGACTGACAGGCGTCGACGACGCGGGTGTCGAGGTCCGCGCCGACGGCCGGCGGTCGACCTGGTTCACCGTGCGCGGAACCGACGACGATGGTGGTGGAAGACCTGAACCCGGTCCGCCACCACGCGGGGGGACACCGGCACCTCCGGCCCCGTCCATCGAAGAAGCGGTAGCGGTGCAGACCGCAGAGCTCGGAGACGACATCGGCTTGGCGCAGGCCCGCGAGATAGCAGCCGCGGCGATCCGCGACGATTTCTGGTCGCGGGTACTGGCTCGGTTGGTGCAGCAGACCGGTGATCCGGTGCTGGCAGCGCGGTTGGCGGACGAGGTGTTCGCCGAGTTCGAAGCCGCCGCGCCTGCGGAGCAACGCAATCCCGGCGTCTTGTGGGGCAAGCTGGTAGGGCAGGTTGTCGGCGAGCATCGGTGGTGGGACCGGTTGCGGCGCGCGGCGGTAGCCAGTGGGGTGGCGGCGAATGTGGACGTGCGGGTGCTGCGCGCGGCGCTGCGGAAGGTTCCCCAGACCGAGCTGCGGGTGCTGCAGCATCGCTACCGCGAAGGCATGGGGGTCGAAGCAGTGGCCGCGGCGATGCGCCCGCTGACCCCCGCGAAGATTCGGGCGCTGGAAACCGCGGCGGTGGCCAGGTTTGTCCGGGCGGTGCACGACCGGATCGCGGCGGAACCCGCTGCGGCAGTGGATGTGCCCGCCGAAACGCCGGTGGCGAAATCTGCGGCAGAGATGTTCGCCGGAACGCCGGCCGCGGCGCTCACCCCGGTCGACGAGGTGCCCGCCGAACCGGTGGCCAGTGCTCAGCGGACCGAGGACGACCCGGCACAGGCCCAGCTGATGATCGTGCGCAGCGGGTCGGTTCCCGAGATCGCTGCGGAAATCGGCTACGGCCCGGCAGCGGTGTGGGTGCTGCACGAGCAGATGGTTCCCCGGGTGCTCGAGCTGTTGGCCGGTGTGCCGCGTCCGGAGGGGATCGACGATGCCGGCTGGCTGCACCAGGTGTGGCCGCAGCACCTCGACGTGCTGGCCCGCTTCGCCCGGCGGTTGAGTCCGGAGCAACAGCAGATCATCCACCTGCGCACGGTGACCGGCCACACCCGGCCCGAGGCTGCGGCTGCGGCGGGGATCGCACTGCGCACCGGTGACAGTCGGTTGTTCGCCGCCAACCAGCGGCTGACCGAGGTGCTGGCCGGCGCCGAGGTCGCGGCGTTGGATGAGATGCTGGCCGTGGTGGCTGCGGCTCCGCCGGTGGCGGTGGCCGACTGTGTGGTGCAACTGGATTCTCGAGCCCAGCGCGAGGTGTTCACCCAGCGTTTCCAACTGGGCCTGGACCGGATACAAACCGCGGCTCGGTTGGGCAAGCGGCTCCGGGAGGTCGAGCGGCTCGAACGCCAGGCGCTCGCCGCGGTGGCCACGATACTGTCCGCGGACGATGAGCCGAGCAGCCGACGCCGGTTTGCGGCACCGACGGATGGGACGTCGTGGCACAGTTCGGTGCGCTCGGATGATTGGCAGCTGACTCGAACCAGTGGGGGGTTGTCGCAACCGCAGTTGCCTTATATCTGCGGCCCGGTGGCGTTCCGGTTCGGTGGTGAACAGCTCGGGCTGCCGGTGGATATTCCGTCGTCACAGGATGCGCCCATCCGGGCGAAGGGGATGACCGGGTGGGAGATCGCGAAGGCCGCCCGCGGCAAATGGCAGCGCTTCCGCACCTTGCAGCAGATGGCCGATCTGGCCGCCGACGGCGAAGTGGTCTACGGCGCCGCCAATTTCGGTGGTGCCGCGGGCGGTCACCTGTTCGTGGTGTACAAGAACCCGGAAGACGGCGCGGTATGGGTGTACGAGGGCGTCGGCGAGGAGATCGTGCATGTCCCGTTCGCGCAATGGGTACCGCCGGTCGGCGCCGTAGGATTCGCGGGCATCGTCTTCGGTGCGGACAAGAAACCACGCTTGCCGCTGCCTGCCAATGTCGGCCCGGACGGCGATATCGGGGTCGGCTTCCCGGAGTGGGTCGGACACCGCGCCGCTCCGAACGCCGACAGTGACCCACCGCCGGACCCTGCGGTGCTGGCCGCCGCACTGCACCGGCTCGGGATGGGTGGCGTCGACGAAATGCTGCTACCCGATCCGACCCCGGTGGCCGAATCCGTGGTCCCGGCCGCCCGAACCCGCGCTGAGGACAACGTTTTACTGTGGTACGGCGGTAGTTCCGAGGTGGAACGGGCGACGGTGCAGGCCACCTTGGTGGCACACCATCCGGACGTGTTGCGCAAGACGGTGGGTGTCGATGCGGTGACCGTCGATGTCCTCAACCGGGCCGCTATCAGCGCCGAGCAAGCCGAGCTGGCCGGTGTGGAGCTGACTGCCTCGCAACGGGATCGGTCGAATGAATTGGCTGTCGTGCAGGAGGCGTCCGACAGCGCCGATGTCGGCGCCCGGCAGCACACCGGGCAACCGGCGCGGTTGGTGTCCTTCGGGGATCCGGTCGACACGGGTCCGCATGGGCGGTTCGTCTTCGAGCTCGGCGATCCGGCCACCGCGGACCGAGTGATCTACTTCGTGCCGGAAACCGCTACCAGCCGGGCCGAGGTGCGAGAGCTGATGTCGGCGGCGGTGGATCTGCTGGCGGCGGAAAGTCAGGGCGGTACGCGGGTGGCCGTGGTGCTGGTCGGCCGCTACGACGATGCCGAGCACACCCGTCCGCGTTTCGCCGACCAGCATGTCGGCATCCAGACCGACGCGGTCGCGGTGGCTCAGCTGGTCGCCGCGAACAATCGGACCCGACAGGTCCGATTCCCCGACGCCGATCCGCAGCACGTGGAAACCGTCACCACCGGTGACGGTTACGGTGTCGTGTTCTTCGCTCACGAACATGACGGTTTCGCCGAAGGGATCAACCACAATCGGCGGCTGGGTGACGACAACGATTCGGCCAGGCCGCGTCCCCGACGGTCGGCGGCCGTCGCAACCGAGGAACAGCGGGAAATCGCACAGCAGTCTTGGAATGCCTTGGGCCTGAACCGTTCCCCGGCCGCGGTGATGCAGTGGTGGTACGACCTGGAGCCCGAGCAGACCGAGGCGTTGGTGCTGGCGTTGCCGGAGCGGATTTTCGACCTCCATGGCGTGGGTCCCCGGGAACGGGACGCGGCGATCGAATTGCTGCTGGCCCGCGGCGGCGGCACCGACGAACAACAGCAGATGCACCGGGAACTGGACCGCGCCAGGGAGCGGGTCGCCGCGGAACTCGACCGAACCGAGCCGACCGCGGAATTCGACGAGCAAGGCCCCGACACCGAGTTCGAGCAGCCTTCGCCGACCCCGGTGACGGCCCTGTCCTGGGACCTGCCGTCGCACCGGGGTAACCCGTTTGTCGTTGTCGGACATATCGATCCGGTCGCAACACGGGTGCCCGCACAGCGGATCGTGGTGGTGGTGTCCGGCATCCAGGGGCCGGCGATGTTCCGGGCGGGCATCGAGCAGGCAATCGAGACCCACCGGCAGTACGCCGCGCAGGGCAGCGACACCGCGGTGGTGGTGTGGCAGGGCCGTGACCCGGGCCAGCTGGCCCGCGACCTGGTGGGCCTACTGACATCGCGTGCCTATGCCGCCGAGGTCTACGGCGTCGACATGCCGGTCGTCGAGATCATCGCCGACGATGCCGGCGCCGCGGTGGCCTGGGCGGCCTGGAGTGACCAGCGGCTCAGCGACTACCGCAGTGTGGTGCGCCCACCCGGCGGGCGCGACGGCCAGGACGCCGACCCGAACCGATTGCACCCGACGGAGTCCGATCTGGGCCGGGCGCTGGAGTGGCTGCGCGACGATTACTACTCGCACGGGGTGCGCAACCTGCAAGGTTTGCTCGGCCTGCAGCTCGACCCGCTCGGCTGGGACCGAGGCGACCTGCTGCCCGCGGATTCCCCGCAGCGTGCAGCGGCAGTCGCTCGACGTAATCAGCTGTGGCGGGCGGTGGCCTACGCGGTTCCCGATGCCCCATCCGTCGATCTGCGCGATGGGGACGTGGTCGAACAGGTGCTGGCGGACCTGGATGCGCGCACGGAGCTGACCGCGGCCCAGCGGGCCGTGATCGAGGAATTCCGTCGGGTGCAGTTGCCGCTGGCTACCGTTGGTCGGTTCGAGCGGCTGCAGCGACGGCTTCGGTTGATCGCCACCCTGGGGGAGCGACTGTCATCCGACTACAACCGGGCCGAGCAGTGGCCGGGCGCACTCGAACAGTTCCGCGAGTTCGCCGCCGAAGCCCGCCGAATCGAAGAACTGGCACAGGATCTGGAGCGCGCCGAGAAACTGAATGTAGGGCTGCGCCCGGTGCGCGGTGGGCCGGTGGATCTGGGCGAGGGCATCGCATTGGGGCCGGATCTGCGCCAGGGCAAGGCTCTGGTGGCGAAGTGGCAGGCCGAACACGACCGGCTCGCGGAGGATCTGTCGACTTTCCACCTGCTGGACACCGAGGCGCTGTCGGCAGAAGAGTTGGAAGCCGCCGCGCCGGAAGATCTGCAGGCCGTGGCACCGGACTGGCCGGACCTGCTGGAGGGTTCAAACCAGCTCTGGCTGCGCGAACGTGCCAGGATGGTCACCCGTTTCCGGCATCTGCACGAAGCGCTCGACATGCTCGACCGGGTCGCGCAACGCGATGCCGCGGTACGCGAATGCGGCGAGCTGCTGGATGAGGCGCTGGTGGCTTTGCTCGGGGAACCGCACCTGCGGCAGCCGGCGCCGGACCACGGCGAGCAGGCCGCGCTGCTCGGTGCAGACGCGGCCGACGCCCGCGCGGCGGCTGCGCTGCGCCGCGCGGGCTTGATCGACGGCAACCTACGGTTGGACCGGTTCCAGGTCGCACTGGATCGGTTGCAGGCGGGTGAGCTCCAGCGTCTGCACGGGATGACAGCGCTGGCGGAAGCCGAATTCCTCACCGCCGCCGGTCGCTCCGAAGAATTTGTGGATGAGCAGCGGTTGGACCAGCTGGTCGCGGCGGCCCAGCGCAACCCGACCGAGGCCACGGCCGCTGCGGTGGCGCATATCGGCGAGCTGGATGCCGCGTTGGCCGTGGTGCACCGATTCGCCGCCGACGACGCCCGGGTCCGCAGTATCGACTCGGCATATCAGGCGGTGGCCACGGTGTTCTCCCGAATCGGGGAACAGTCCCAACGCTTCACCGAACTGGCGCAAGCGCACCGGGCCCGGTTCAGCCAGGACAGTGGCCTGCTGTCCGCCGGGCCGGAAGCGGTCGGGGATTTGCGTCGTCGACGCAACCAGGTGCGCCGGGAATTGGCCCGGTTGTGGGGGGTGCGCGCCGAGCACCTGACCGAAGCCCAAGTGCGTGCCCGGCTCGAGACGATCACCGAGCCGCAGTGGTCCGAAATCGATCTGGCACAACGGTATCTGGGCCTGCGGGCGCTGCTGGAAACCGCCGAGGAGCATGGGCGATGGAACGCCGTCCGACTCGAGCTCGATTCGCTGGCGTCATTCCGCGATCTCGCGCCGCGGGTAGTGGAATCCCTCGCCGCTACCGCGCTCCGACTCGACACGCATGTGCAGCAACAAGCCGAGCTGCTGGCCGAACACCCGGAGCTGGACACCCGGGCCGGCCGCCGACATGTGGCGCAGGCGGCGACTCTCGAAGCGCTGAATGCTCTGCTCACGGCGTTGCGCGCGCACGGGCATGAAGTACCGTTGCCGTTCAGCGACATGCATGTTCGGCAGCTCCTGCAAGGACTGCCGCACAGTATGCTCGTCACCGACCCAGCCTTGGTCGAGCTGGCCAGTGAGGTGCTGACCCGCGCCGAACACCAGTATGCCGCACAGCGTTTCGCCAACCTGGCCGACGAAATCCAGCGCCTCGATCAAGCGTTGGCCACCGCTGCGGCCACGATCGTCGAGCGGGTCGCCGATGCCGACGGCACCGGGCTCGGCACGGTGGCCTACCGCCGTCCGGACGGCGGCCTGGGCGAACACCTCTGGGGCCACGGCGACAAGGAATGCCTCCTGGAATCCGGCCGCGACGCCTGGGGCACCACGTCCGCCATGCCACCGCAGAGGCTCGCAGTCCCGGCGGGCTCGGGAGGCGTGCTGCTGAGCAATGCCACGCGAGTGGTCGGTGCGAACTGGGACGATAACCTGACTTCGCTGACCGATGCCCGCCACCACGTTGACCTGCACGGCGGATCGGTGGTCGCGGTGCTGATCTTCGAAGGCGTCGACGATCAATCCCCACAATGGGCCCATGCGGTGAACATCAAACGCAACAAGGCCGGCGCGGTGATCGTCCACGAATTCGGTAAGGACATTCCGTTCGACATCTGGATGCAGTCCGCCCCGGAAGGCGTGGCAGCGGTCAAGTGCATGACCTTCGGCCGCTTCGGCCCGGTGGATCCTTACGTCGAGGACCAACAACATGCCGAGCTGCCCCCGGAATTCGCCAATGTCCGGGTCGGTGCCCGCCGCCGTGTATAGCAGCGATGGCAGCGACAAGAGGCCGACCTGGAGGATAAGCGTCGGGTTCTCGAGGCGGGCGCCGGTGGCGGTGATGGAGCGACAACAAAGGACAGCGCCACTGAAATCACAGCTACAGCTGACATTCAACCGCTACGCGAGGCACTTGTCCGCTCGACCGATATCTCATATTTTCCGATCGGGAACCCTTCTTCGCATTCCCCGAGACCATGGTCCGATCGGAGATCGACGCGGTCCGGACCCAGTTTGCTGCGTTACGGCAAAAATTTGAACAACTCGGCTTTGGTGATTGGCACCGCGGAGCCATGAAGGAAATATCCCGGCAAAGAGAGTATGCCCCGATAGCCAGGTACCCCAACCCGTACAGCTCTACAACGTACAGGGATGCCGACTTCGAAGGGATAGCCGGCTCGGTCGACCCTGACGGCGTTCTACATTTCCTGGTGCATGCGACGGACCGCACGCCCGCTGGAAATGTGATGTTCGGTCGCTTGATGGACAGCATCGGCGATCAGGTGCGGGCCATCAAGGGTTGGTGGTCACCCGGACTCGGGCCGTCCGACAACCTCGTCAGCTTCAACACAGCTGTACGGGATTTGCACCTCTCGCCAGAGGATGCCGCACGCACCGGCACGTTTACCGGAAAGATGGCCACCCGATGACGGCGCTCGCTGAATTTCCCCACTGACGCTCATCGAAATTCCCATTTGTCCCGTGTGGCTCCGCCGTGAAGGGCGGGCCTCCTCCGAAGCTGGTGGTTACCACACCTGACCAGCTCTTTCGTTCGGAGGAGGCCCGCTTTTCCATG